>CALMYH010000148.1 GCA_937873395.1 uncultured Burkholderiales bacterium | reverse complement strand
GCACCACCCGTTACCAAAGCCACTTTGCCTTCAAGCCGCACAGCTGTCTCCTTCATTTCAAAAAAAGCAATAAAAATCCGACCAATGACACATTACCCTGATGAAACCAACCCGACAAATCCCTGGCCATTCAGCCTAACCTTTTCATACCTTCTGAAATAGCTAAACCCACTGCCCCGGGCCTTTCAGACAGGATCAGATGGCCGCATCCATCCAGCGCAACAAGTTCCGAACACGGAATTCGCTGGGAAACCAGCATGGCATCCGAAAACGGGCAATCCAGATCCTCGATACCATGCACGATCAATGTCGGGATATCAATTTTATAAAGTACCTCCCTGCAATCGAAATGCAGCATGGATTTCCAGCAATTGAGCACAGCCAAGGGATCCGTCGACCCCTTCAATCCCGCCTTCTCGGAGCGTTCGGATATTTCCATCAGGAGCCCTTCATCATTCATGGACTGAAATATGTTTGCCACCCCCGCCACTTTCGACAATCCGGAGCACAGCACCAGCGATCGGATGTCATCGGTGCCGTAACGTTTGACATACTCCAGTGCGACCATTGCCCCCATGCTCCAACCAGCAATGGATACACGACGATCCAGCTTTTGCACCAACGAATGAAGCAGCTCAGCAAACCTTCCTATTGAATAGAAATACTCCAACGAATGCCATGTGTCGCTCCCTCTGGCAGATTTTCCTCTGCCAGGAAAATTCAGCCGAATGCGCTCCACACTGCGAAGATGCTCGCAAACACCATCCCAGATAGTCAGATCGCTCTGCAAACCATGCAGCAGGATCAGTGGTGGACCTGAACCCTCAGACCGAACTTCGGTGCTCGTGCCAGACAGGTACTCGATGGCATCGATCGAGCCAACGGCATTCGGTGACAACATATCGTTTCCTCGCTTCCACGAACGTCAGGACAATGCCGGTGTGGATTGCTGGATCTCTTCAATCAGACGATCCAATTGGTCTTCCCGCACCTCCCATTCGTTGTCTAATTTTGCGACAAACTGCACCATCAGACGAATGGAAAAGGCATCAGCCACCGCGGGGTCGCCAGTACGATGCAACAGCAGAGCATGGGCCAGTCTTGCCGGCGAGTCACCTTCATAGCCCCATTCGAAGTCATCGTTCGACGTCTCGTCGAGCGCGAGCAGCTTCGTCAGAGGAGCCCCTTTGTACATGACCACCAGACCGTCGATGGTGCGCTCTCCGCTGTAGATACCCGCAGATGGCTGCTCCTGTGCGATTTTGATCATTTGTTACCCTCGTCTTTTTTCTGCACCGCCGACATGGACCAAAGGCCGAGCATCAGAAATACAACCAATACAATGAGATAGGGAATGTTGCGCTCCATACCCATCGCTACTTCGATCCAATAGCCCAGTACTCCTGCGCATAAAAGCAGCACGGAGAACATAACTTTCTTACCCACAGGCATCGCTCATCTCCTAGAATTCTCAGAGTTTGTTAAACATTGACGCCTCACCGGAAATCAGGCTTGGTGTCGATCGGTGTTTCGACCGGCGTCTTGCGGGTTTTGCGAAGGTCCTTCTTCACATACTTGGTGCTGTAACCATTAAACAAATGTCCGAACAGGCCACGATCCAGGTCGGAAGTGCCGTAGACCCAGTCCCAAAACGGAAATACAACGCTCATGTTGTATTCCATCATCACGGAAGATTCGTGGTGTGCGGTGTGATGCCGCCTAGCGGTGTTCACGATGGGGCAGTGGCGCAGAAACCAATTATCGTCCACATGGCACAGGAAATGCAGTAGCTCATAGAACACATAGCTTCCAATGGCGGTTGCAAGGATGAGCCAGCCAACATTCACAGAAATGATTATCCCAGCCAGAAAGGCAAATGGTATTGTGGTCAGCGTGAAAAACACGAGGGTGAACGGCGGAAATATCGTGACACGCCAGTCCTTATGGCTGGCGAATCGTGGCTCCTCCGCCGTAAAGAACTGGTGATGCATCAGGGTGTGACGCACATAGACCAGGCGCCAGAACGGGGATTTCGAAGGCCGATGTGCTAAGAAGCGATGAAACAGGTACTCCACCCACTGGCCAAATAAAAACACCGCTGGCACAAAAAGCCATTCCCACCACAACACATTGCTGATGTGACGCGTCGCAAAATAGATCTCGTACAGACCCACCCCGAAAATCAGGAAGGCGTGGTAATAGCCGTTGTAGAAGCCGCTCAGGCGCGAGCGGTAGATTTCCCGGTATTTACGCTGGCGTTGCCCCATTGGGCTGTGAACAAGTTCCATGGTCATCTCCTGAATGTCTACTGATTGCATGCATTTACATAAAATAATGTGTAGTATGCGACATATATATATGATGCATACATAGGGAAAACCCGTAATTTGGTTGCTAAGACCAGGTCATGCTCACCGCATACAAAGGGTTGCCGGAACAGCAAGAAAACGAAGCAGGAAAAGGCGTACCGCTGGTCAACGACAGCTTTGTGCGCCTGCCGCGACGGCCTCACTGATCATGAAGCGGGCGTTATGCGATCAAGAACACGCATACCGGGCGATCAGCACGACGCATGCACCTGGGGTTCATCACGGAATACCGTGGCTAGATGCGTTGTGGTTTTGTACTCTGATGGCTTTGAAGTGTGCGTTGGAGAGCAAAGCAGATGGCCGATGGCAAGCTGTTGGAAGGTTGGGAAGGCTATTCGGTAGAGCGAGTGGAGTGGCCGCAGGAGCCCCGCCGAACGCTGGCGGTGCACCTCAAGGCCATGGGCCGGGAAATGCACTGCGAACAGTATGGAGCGCCGTGCCATCAAGTCCAAGAGACGACGACGCGGCGTGTACGGGACCTGCCGCTGTTTGAGCCCCGATGGCCAGGTCAAATTCCCCCACCCTTGGCCACCCCAAATTCCCCCAGGCAGGACCGGTCAGATTATGACGACTCGGGGGTGATGGCGATGCGAGCGGCGGCCTCTTTGAGGCGGTAGCTCTTGCCCTCGAACTCCAGCATCGCGCAGCGGTGCATGAGGCGATCCAGAATGGTGCTGGCCATGGTGGCGTCGCCCAGGTATTTGCCCCAGTCCTGCACCACGCGGTTGGAAGTGATGACGATGGCTCGGCGCAGCTTGTAGCGCTGGTGCACGATGGCCTGCAGGACTTCGGCGGCGTGCTCGCTGATGCGCCTGGCCAGGAACAGGTCATCGAGGATGAGCAAGTCCGGTGCGACCCAGTCCTTGAGCAGCTCGGTGCGCTCTGCGGTGCTGGCCAACGCGTAACGGGCAAACTCGGTATCGGCTTCCAGGTAACGGACGTCATAGCCCTGCAAGGTCGCCTGGTAGGCCACGGCCTTGGCCACATGGCTCTTGCCGGTGCCGGGCTTGCCGATGATCAACGCGTTGGCGCCCTCGCCGATGAACTTCAGCGTGTGCAAATCGAAGCAGGCACTGCGCGGCAGCTTGGGATTGAAACGCCAGTCGAAGTCCGCCAGAGAGAGCCGTTCATCCAGGCCCGAGCGCTTGAAGCGGCGCTCGGTCAGGCGCGAGCGGCGCCGGTCCAGCTCGTCCTGGAGCATGGCGGCGAAGGTCTCCAGGAAGGGCTGCTGGGCGGCCTGGGCCTGCATCACGCGGGTCGACAGGGTCTCGGCGATGCCGGACAGGCGCAGCTCGCGCAGGGCGCGTTCGATCTCGATCATGTTCATGCCCGGCCCCCTTGCTCGGTGGTGGTTGCAGTGGTGCTGCCGGTGGCGGTGGTCGCTGTGACGGCGGCCGCGTGCGCGAACAGATCGGCGTACTCATCGGCGTCGCGGATGAGCTCATGCTGCTGGGTCAGCGTGTGGGAATCACTGGCAGGCGCACCGCTGGAGGCGGTCTCGATGGTCGCCAGTGCCTGGGCAAAGATGGTTTGAGTCAGAGCCAGCACGCGCTTGTAGCTGTAGATCCCTTGCTCCAGGGCCTGCGCGCAGGCCGCATTGATGCAGTGAGCCGGGTAACGCCTGGCCAGACTGACGATGCCCCAGAGCTTGCGCTGGCCCACTCGGCCCTCGATGGCAAAGAGCAACTGGCACAGCCGGCTGGCGTGCTCACCGATCTCGCTGGCCTGTCGCAGGATCAGACGGGTCTCGCGCGAAGGATTGAACACCCGCTCGTCCATGGGCAGCACCACCGTGCCGGGGCGCTCGGCCTTGGCGTGGGTGCGCAGCAAGGCCGCGGTGTTGATGTCACGGATCTCGATGCGCTGGGCGTAGATGCGCACCAACACCTTGGAGCCGATGCTCGCCGGTCGCGCGGCGTAGCTGCTG
The DNA here is from genome assembly GCA_937873395.1 of uncultured Burkholderiales bacterium. GTDB lineage: Bacteria > Pseudomonadota > Gammaproteobacteria > Burkholderiales > Burkholderiaceae_C > Hydrogenophaga. Next base: position 1,218 of record CALMYH010000148.1, on the reverse strand, counting down.
TGATCCACCCGCACGCAGCTGTCGTCACAGACGGTACGCACCGCCTCGTCGAAGTACTGCATGCCCAGCAGCGGCAGGGGCTTGAGGTGAGACCTCTCCTCCTCGAACATGGCTTGTACCTGACGCCGCTCGGTGCCGTGGATGCGCTTGGCCGCCCAGTTCTTCTCCCAGTGCGCCAGGAACTCGTTCTGGGCCTCGATGGACTCAAAGCGCCGGCCCTTCAAAGCCGTGGCCTGCGTGTGGCCAATGGCATGCTCGACCGTGCCCTTGCGGTTGGGGTCCCGTACCCGCGCCGGGTCGGCCACCACGTCGTAGTGCACCAGGGTGGCGGCGTAGACCTTGTTGAGCTCGGGCTCGTACAGGTCGGGTTTGATGACGCCCTCCTTGAGATTGTCCAGCACCACGTACTGCGGGCAGCCTCCAAAGTGGCGAAAGGCCTGCTCGTGCAGCTCGGCCCAGACCTGGTGGCTGGACTTCCAGACCACGCACCGGAAACTGGCACGGGAGTAGCGCAGCGTGGCCACGAACAGACGGGGTTTGCGATACCGGTCGCTGCCGGGCACGCGGGTGGGCGCGCCCTCGCCGTAGTCCACCTGCATCTCCTCCCCAGGCAGGAAGGACAGGCGATCAAACTGCTCGGGCTCCTTGTGGCGCAGCTTTGCACAGAACCGTTTGACGGAGTTGTACTGCCCGGCAAAGCCGTGCTGGTCGACCAGGTCCTGGTAGATGGCCGTGGCGTTGCGTTTGAGCCGCAGCTGGGCTTCGATGAACTCGCGCCAGGGTTCGCACAGGGAGGTGGCCACCGGCACAGGAGCCGGTGGCCAGGGTGGGGGAATTTGCTGGGCCGAGCCGGTGGCCACCCCGGGGGAAATTGACTGCAGTTGCTCCAGCCAGCGCTGGTGGTAGCTCCTGACCGTCTTGCGGTCGATGCCCGTGATGCGGGCGATCTCGCGTTGCGATGTGTTGCGCTCCAGCAGTGTCTCTATGGTGGCGCGTTGGTTGGACTTCAAGACATTCACTCCTTGGCCTTCCCTCGAGGAAGACCGGATCAATGTCCTGCCAACAGGTGCCGACGACGCCGGCGTTTAACCTCTATCCCCGATCAGTTCAGGTGGGGGAGTTTGAGGTGGCCATAGACGGGGGAATTTGGGTGGCCATCAGGGGTTCCGGCTGGCCGTCAATGTTTCGGCGAGCCAAGTGGGACCGGACTTCGACGGG
>CALMYH010000147.1 GCA_937873395.1 uncultured Burkholderiales bacterium | reverse complement strand
CAGCAGCTCGCCGCCGAGCTGCAGCGCTCCCAGCAGACCCGCACCCAGGTCGAGCACTTTTCCAAACGCCACCCTGGCATGACCGTCGAAGACGGCTACCGCATCGGCCGCGCCTGGATGGATCTTGAGAAGGCCGCCGGCAAGAAGGTCATCGGCCACAAGATCGGCCTGACCAGCCGCGCCATGCAGATCAGCAGCCAGATCGACGAGCCCGACTACGGCACGCTGCTCGACGACATGCTTTATGTCGCGAAGGCCGGCGAGGTGCTGGAGATTCCGGTGAAGAACTTCATCGCCCCGCGCGTCGAGGTGGAGCTGTCCTTCGTGCTCAAGGCGCCGCTGACCGGCCCGAACGTGACGGTGGAAGACGTGCTGGCCGCGACCGAGTACATGACGCCCGCCATCGAGATCATCGACGCGCGCATCGAGCAGTTCGACCGGCACACCAAGGCGATGCGCAAGGTCTACGACACCATCAGCGACAACGCGGCCAACGCCGGCATCGTCATCGGGGCGGGCGACCCGGCGTTCAAGGCCGACCCGCGCAGCACGAACCGCCCCTGGTGCGGTGCCATCCTGCGGCAGAACGGTGCGGTCGAAGAAACGGGCCTGGCCGCCGGCGTGCAGGGTGACCCAGCCATTGGCATCGCCTGGCTGGCCAACAAACTGGCGCCCTGGGGCGAGACGCTGCAGGCCGGTGAGATCGTGCTGGCCGGCAGCTTCACGCGTCCGGTGGCGGCCAAGGCGGGCGACCTGTTCGAGGCGGACTATGGCCCGCTGGGCTGCCTGCGCTTCAAGTTCATCTGATCCGGAGACAAGACATGGCCGACGCCTTCCTCAAACCCGCCCGCTTCAGCGACGCCGAGTGGCAGGCGCGCGTGCAGCTCGCCGCCGCCTACCGCATGTTTGCCCACCTCGGCTGGGCCGAGCTGATCTACAACCACATCTCGCTGCGCGTGCCGGGGCCGGACGACCACTTCCTCATCAACCCCTTCGGCCTGCACTACACCGAGGTCACCGCGTCCAACCTGGTCAAGGTCGATGTCGACGGCAACATCATCGGCAACAGCGACTGGCCCATCAACCCGGCCGGCTTCACCTTCCACGGTGCCATCCACGCCACCCTGCCCGACGCGCACTGCGTGATGCACGTGCACACCACGCCGACCATGGCCGTGTGCTGCCTCAAGGACGGCCTCTCGTTCACCAACTTCTACGCCGCTCAGCTCTACGGCGAGGTGGCCTACCACGACTTCGAGGGCATCACCGTGCACCGCGACGAGGGCGCGCGCATCCTGGCCAGCGCCGGCGGAAAACGCGTCCTGCTGCTGCGCAACCACGGCCCCGTCGTCATCGGCAACAGCCTGGCCCAGGCCTTCAACCTCATGTGGCTGGTGCAGCGCGCCTGCGAGATCCAGGTGGCGTCGCAGGCGCTGGGCGAACTGCAGCCCATCAGCGAAGCCGCGCTGCAGGCCTGCGTGCGAGACTCGCTCAACTTCAATCCCAAACATGGCGCGGGCGAAGACTCGTTCGCCGCCATGCAACGCCTGATCGACCGCATCGACCCGGGGTACCGCGCATGAGTGATTCAACAAGCTTCAAGAAGATTGCCATCGTTGGCGTCGGCGCCATCGGCGGCCTGTTTGCCGGCTGGATGGGCTCGCGCCTGCCGGCCGGCCGGGTGCAGCTCTCGGCCGTGGCGCGCGGCGAGACCCTCAAGGC
>CALMYH010000146.1 GCA_937873395.1 uncultured Burkholderiales bacterium | reverse complement strand
GGTTGATGACATCCATCGCCACCATCAGTCTTGACCGGTCCCGTGCTGTCTCGGGCTCCTGTTCGGGCTCAAGGTCCAGTTCCTGCTGCTGGACCCTGGCCGGCTGAACATCCACCAAGATGACCCCCGCCTTGATGAAACGGTAGCCCGGCAGGTACATGCTGCGCATGGCATCGGCTGCGGCGCCTGCGAGCAACCGGCTGTCGTCTGTCGGTCTGCGCAGCGGCACCACCACACTGCGCGAAAGCTGTGGCCCTTGCCGATGCGGTGAGGTGTGCATGAATACCAGCAGCTCCCTGGCCAGGCTGTTCTGCTTTCTCAGCTTCTCTCCCGCCCGGCTGGCGAACTCACTGACGGCTTCAATCAGCCGTTCCAGCGCGGTGACAGGCTGTCCGAAGGACCGGGTGCATGCAATCTGTTGGCTGGGCTCTGGAGCATCGTCCAGATCCACACAGGGTTGACCCTGCAACTCCCGCACCGTCTTCTCCAGCGTCACGTTCCACCCACGGCGGACGGTGGTTGGATCCGTGCGCACCAGGTCCAGTACGGTTTGGATGCCGTGCTCCTTGAGCTGCTTGCTGATTCGCCTGCCCACCCCCCAGACGTCTCCGACATCCGTGGCCTGTAGGACGTCATCCAGATCCTGTGCCGGCAGCGCTGCCAGGTTGCAGACCTGTGCCAGTTCCGTTGGATAGCTTCCCGGCTTACGCTCAGCGGTTTTGGCGATGTGGTTCGCCAGCTTGGCCAGGGTCTTGGTCTGTGCGATGCCGATGCAGGTCGGGATGCCGATCCACTGCAGGATCCGGTCCCTGACCTTGTGTCCCCGGGCAACCAGATCTCCACGAACACCTTGCAGGCCGATGAAGCTTTCGTCGATGCTGTAGATTTCCTGGGTCGGTCCCAGACCAGCGGCCAGGCTCATCATCCGGTCGCTCATGTCACCGTAGAGAGTGAAATTGGCCGAGAGTGCCACCAGTCCTGCTTGCTGCTCCAGGTGGCGTATTTGGAACCAGGGTGCCCCCATGCGAATGCCCAGGTCCTTGGCCTCGTTCGAGCGGGCAATGGCGCAGCCATCGTTGTTGGACAGCACGATCACCGGCCGGCCGTTCAGGCTGGGACGGAAGACCCGTTCGCACGAGACATAGAAATTGTTGCCATCGACCAGCGCATACATGGCCGCACCTTCATTCCGGAGTTGCCTGGCTTTCAGGTGATGAAGCGCTTGATGCAGGAGGAGACCACACCCCAGACCTCGATGGTCTGACCATCCTTGGGGATGATGTCCGGAAAGGTCGGGTTGGCGGCCTTGAGGCGAACTCGCCCGGCCCTCTGGTGCAGGTACTTGACTGTGTACTCGCCTTCGACCACCGCAACCACCACATGACCATGGCGTGGCTTGATCGCCCGGTCTATCACCAGCATGTCACCGTCTCCAATGCCAGCGTCCTGCATCGACGTGCCTGAGACCCGCATCAGGAAGGTGGCCTGGGGGTGAGAAACAAGGATCTGGGTGAGATCAAGGCGGTTGACGGTGAAGTCTTCGGCTGGAGATGGAAACCCGGCCTTGAGGTGGGCCTGAGGCATGGGAAGCACCAGCGGCGTGGCCACCGCTGGCTCAGGCTCTGTGCTGATGCATATACTGTTCATATATAAGGGGTATCCACTTAGTTCCAGCCGCCGCAAATACTGGATGGATAACCAGCTTTGAATGGTATGCCAGTCAGGCAAACAGTCAAGCCTTTTTCACCACGTCCCGATACGTCACGGGGGCTGTCACGACCGCTTGCTGCAGCAACCGATAGAACAACATACCGCGTGAGTTGGATGTGCGGCGATTGAAGCGGAACACGAACTCATCCAGGTAGGCGTCCAGGTGTTCGGGCTGCACCGAGCCATGGTGGGTGCCCAGAATCCAGCGTTGCACCAGAGCCGCCACCCGGTGCACGCCCGCCATCGAGACATGGGCCCGGACGTCGGAGCCGAGCATGACCGTGCGCTGATGGACGAATCCCAGGTCTTTCAACGCCAGGTAGGCAGCCGAGCCGTCGGTACGCACCTGTGCGCCAGGCTCGATGACCTCTTGCACGAACGGAATCACACAAGCGGCAGAGTCATTGGCAACGCGGCGCAGGCGGATGCGACCGAATCCCTTGGGGTCCAGCATCTCCACGGCCATGACTACCAGCACCTTGCTCGTGCTGCTCTTGCGCCCTTTGGGTGAAATGGGGTTTTGCCTGTCTGTGATGGCCAGATAGGTCTCGTCCACTTCGACCAGCCCTTTGAGCTGTTCGCGGCCCGGTCGAACCATGGCACGACGAAGCCGGTGCAGCATGGTCCAGGCGGTCTGGTAGCTGCCCAATCCCAGCACACGCTGCAGACCCAACGCGCTCACGCCTTGCTTCTGATTGGTCAGGTACCAAGCCGCAGCCAGCCAAACACGCAGGGGCGTTCGGGTCTTCTCGAAGATGGTGCCGGCGGTCACCGAACTCTGGTGCTGGCAGCTCGGGCACATCAGTCGGGTACGCGTCGCACGATAGGCATCGCCCACGCAGCCGCAGCGCGGGCAGACAAATCCTTGGGCCCACCGCAACCGCTCCAGGTAGGCAAGGCACGCCTCTTCTGTGGCAAACCAGTCCAGGAATTCGTTCCAAGTCTGCGGGTAGTCTTTTCCGGGTGTTGGGGCTAAAGTATGGATATCCATCCAGTTATTTTGCATATTCTGGAGCTAAGTGGATACCCCTTTCATATACACAGTATAAATGCCAGACATCAATGCACGTGAATGACCGAGAAAAGCATCCGCCTAATTGTCTGACGCATTCCTCGCCACAATTGGGCCATGTGCTCGAACTACGACCCGGTGACCCACCCCGATCGGCTTCGGATGTACTTCGGTGTGGAGGCGCCAGCCGGCATCCGCCCCCAGGTCTGGCCCACTTACCTGGCTCCCTTCATCCGGCGCCATCCCCATGCCGATGTGGGAGACGATGCAGTCCCAGCCAGGGAAGCGTTGGCCGGGGTGTTCGGGACGATCCCGCACTGGGCAGGTGAGATGAGCTTTGGCCGGCGGACCTACAACGCCCGGTCAGAGACTGTGGCCGAGAAGCCGAGCTTCCGGGATGCCTGGCGCCATGGGCAGCATTGCATCGTGCCGGTGGAGGCCATCTATGAGCCGGACTGGCGATCGGGCAAGGCGGTGCCCACCAGGATCGAACGGGCCGATGGCAAACCCATGGGCATTGCCGGTCTGTGGACCAGCAACCGCAAGGCCACTGGCAGCGAGGTGCTGAGCTTCACCATGCTGACCATCAATGCTGATGAACACAGCCTGTTCAACCAGTTCCACAAGCCGCAGGACGAGAAGCGGATGGTGGTGATCCTGGATGAGGACCAGTACGACGAGTGGCTGAAGGCGCTGGCGGGAAGATCGATGTCCTTCATGCGTCAGTATCCGGCGGAATGGCTCGTCGCGAATGGAGAGCCTGGCCGGGGTCGTGGTTGACTATGGCAACAGCTGTTCAAGTTAAGGGTTGTAGGACGCCCTCCCGTGCTGGCGGGCCGACGACGCACGCTGACCACCAAGGGTGGGCGTCGTACAACCCTTAACTTTCACGTACTCTCGCTTTAGCTGAGATTGGGTACGTTCTTCTGTGCAAGCGCAGCGAGCAAGGTTCTTGGAGGGGGCTAGATGATGACTTGGTGGTCAGAAACCCTCTAGTAGCCGGGTTTGGTCAAAGCAAACATCATCCAAAGTCCTCAGAAAGCCATTTTTTTTCAATGAAATCAATAGGTTAAGTGTTGGTTTTTTTGAGACCTGAGTTCAGAACTCAGTGAGAAAAGTTCAGAACTGAGTGATCCACGACACCAGTCTCTCTGCCATCTTGCTGGATGAAACCTACTACGCGTTCATCCTCGCTGGCCGACGTGAGATGGGAGGCCTGTCCTGGGTGGGAGAAGACCGGCTGATTCCGCTGAAGGCCATCGCATGGCTGGATCTGAAGGCACGCAAAGACCAGGGCGCCGCCATCGATGCCAGAGATATCCGCAAGCATCTCAACGACGTGCTGCGCCTGTCGCAACTCCTGGCTCCCACCACCCGCATTCCACTCGACCCCAAAATCGGTTCGGACCTCGCCCGATTTCTCGCCGAGGTCGCGGCAGACACCTCCATCGATCCGCAAGCCCTTCAGCTTGGGAAGGTCAGCGTCGCCGAACTGGTGGCGCGTATTGCGCGGGCCTATGGGCTACAGGCCTCTGTTTGAGTGACCATGTGAGATCCGGGCACGCAATGTGCGCTGGTGCAGTGGTGAAGCCTTTCGGCCCACCACTGAGACGACTCATCCGATGCTTTCCAGGTAAGGCCGCATCACGTTGGCCACGCGGCAGATCGTTGCGTAGCGCCAGATCTCATCCACCGAAGCCTTGTTGCGGGAACGGGCGTCCTTGAGCGCCTCCAGAGCCACGTCCAGGCCGATCTTGTTCCGGTGCTTGAAACTGTCCGCTACCGTCTTGGCTACGACGTAGACCCGCAGCCTGACGCCATCGCGCTCCACCTCTTCGACCCCCGCGGAGAAGGCCTCACCCGTGAACTGCACCATCTTGATCGGCGGGTAGTCGATCCGGGGCAAGTGGCTCCCGCGTGGCATGGCGATCCAGACCTGGCGCGGCAGCTGGGTGGTCAGTTCATGGAACTGCAGCGCAGTGAACAGGCAGAACACGGCCTGTGGCACCTTGGCAGCGACTGCACCGAGGCTCTCGAACTCCGACACCTGTGCATCTGTCAGGCGATAGAGACCACGCCCGACCCGCTCCAGCAGCCCAGCGGCATTGAGCCGCGTGAGGATGACCCGTGGTGCACCGATGGCATCCAGGTCACTGGCGCGCAGGAGGCCCCTCTGACCGGCCAGATCAAGGACACGCTGGCTATGGGTTTCGGAAGGCATGCCGCAGTATGTTCCTTTATTTCGTCGAATGAAAGTAATTAACGCGAAATTGGAACACACGAACTCCGGGATTGGTTCACGCCAGGTACACCTATCCGCATAAAAAAATCGTCGCAGTTGACCCATGAGGACAACTGTCGCAAGAAAAACATCCATCCAGTCGACCTGGCAAGACGGCCCATCGATTCACAACGCCTCGCCCAGAGACGTACCCTGCCCTCACGCATCAAGCCAGAAAATCGCCCCAGCGCTCACGGCCCAACGCTTCCTCGTCGAAGCCGGCACAAGACCTAGGATGATCGGCATATGGAAGCGTCTGACACCAACACACAACGCAACTACTACGACGATCTGGCGACGCGCGCCTTGGGCCAAGGCCATCCCCTTGAAGAGGCGATCGAACGGGCTGCAAGCGCCTATCTGGATGGCAAGCCTGCGACACAGGGGAAACACAAGCTCGCCAAAAAGGAACGCGACAAACTGTTCTGGTTGAGTCGCGCGGTGAAGGACTGCCCTACCAGTGCCTGGTCCACCGAGCCCATGGTGCTGGCCCTGGCCCGGTACCTCAGTCAGGAGCAACTTGCGGTCGAAGGCCTGGTCAACGCGGTCGCTCAAATCGCGCCCGATGCCCTGATCCGGGCGGTCAGGTACTCCGGGCTGGTCCTGAACCAACAACCGCTCCGTCGAGCGGAACTCACACTGGCAGGAGCAAGCTGCCCGGCAGTCCGTGAGCTGTGCCGCGTGCTGGACATCTTTGATCAGGCGCATCGGCTGCGAGTGAAGGCTGTGCAGGCCGCAAAGGATCGATTGACCCACCTATCGGCCTTCGACTTCCTGGTCTATGCGAGCCTCTACGCCTTCGAATGCCTGGTGGGCAAAGACATCGCAGCCATGAAGGCCGGGCAAGCGACTGAAAGCCGCACCGAGCTTGCCTGGCATGCCATCAATGATTTGCTGGCCTGGAAGCTGGAAACGGCAGATGAGTCGTCATTGAAGCTGAACGATGCAAGCATTGGCTTGTCCCTCGCCCGCCATCTACGCCCCATTCTGTTTGACGAGGGACGTGGTGGTGCAAGCGAAGCGGTACAGAACTTCCATGCATTTCATGCGCTGCTGGACGCGCAGATCGAGCTGAACGAGTTCATCAGTCGGTCTGCGGATGCCTTCTGCTACGACGATTCCATCAGGTTTGTGCGACACGAAGATCGCCTGGAGATCATGGAGGTTGATCCAGCAGCTCGGACCGCCTGGCAGAACGACGGCCACAAGCTCAGGCGTTTGCACGACTACTGGTTTCACCGTGCAATAGACGAGTTTGTCGAATACGTTGCAGGAGATCCAGGGCGATGGGACATCGGACGACCAGAAAACGCCGATGCCAACCGGATGGCCTGGCTCCGTGCCCTGCAAGCCAAGCTTCGTCTTCAAGAGGTCTACGGTATTGCGGATGAAGTGACATCGGACTTGGGTGAGTCTGTCGACGTGTTCCAAGCACTGCTGTCGCTCAACCTGATGTCGGCCCACTTTGAACGTGACTTCCTCGTGGCATTTGCTGATCGACTCGATTCCATGGGCGACTGGCGTTCTGCGCTCCAGAAGATGACCATGGACGGTTTCCTCAACGGGATGCAGAACCGCCTGCCCATCACCTGGTCGGGGCGCGAAGCAAAGATCACCAACATCACCGGCTGGACGGTCACCAGCTCCCAGCCCAAAGGAAGTCCGCGGATGGCGTCTGCGATCCTGGACTTCTGGACCTACGACATGGCAGTCCTCGCGGCAAGGCTGCAAAGAAGTGAGCCGGGACTCCAGCCCCACTTGTTTGAACGCCCGGTATTGAAGTTCGGCGCCACCCTGGTCCAGTTGCCCTGGATTGTCGGTATGCAGAACAACAGCACCGCTGCCATCAACAACCTGCGGCGGCTGGGCTCCCGGCGCGGCAATGTCCAGGAGGAGACCCAACGGATCGAAGCCAGCCTGGCCAGGGTGCTCGAATCACGCGGGTTTCGAGTCCAGCCCAACTGGCAGCCCCCGCGCGAAGAGGCATTCGACGACCCTGGTGAAGTGGACGTGATCGCAGCACGCGAAGGTCACCTGTTCGTGCTGGAGGTGAAATCGACCTTCATTCGCCGATCACAACGGGAAGCGTGGGTGCATGCCACAACGACGCTGAGGAAAGCCGGGTTGCAGTTGCAACGCAAGATGGCAGCGGTGTTGCGTGCAGTCGAAAGCTCCGCCGAGTTCCGCATGGCCATTGGTCTGAATGACGGCCAAAGCATCACGCATCACCACGGGTGGATCGTCGACACGTCCATCGAAAGCGATCACCAACGATTCTCCGGTTTCCTGAAGATCTCGGTCGAGGAGATGCTCATCGCCCTTCGCGATGATCGCCACCAACTGAAAGACCTCTCCGGGTTTCGGACTGCATCGCCAGAACTCACCGAATCCCCTGATCAAGACCAGTCATACAGCAGGACGACGATGTACCCCGACGGATTCAGTGCGGAGCGCTTTGTCAAGGTCATAGAAGCAGGTGTCGTGTGGGATGAGGTTGGAAATGATGGCCAAGCGATGCAGGGTCAAGGTTTCCTTGCCTGCTAGTGACCTGCTTATACGCATCATCGAACAGTCATCGAGGGCCACTTGGCTGCATGATTTTCGGCTGAATCCAGCAGCCAGCACCGGATTCTCTGCCCCATAGTGAAGGCGTCGCTTCTATCAGGGGTGCGCCATGCAACATCTTCAAACAGGCTTATTGACCGATCATCGAGATCAGCCCACGCTTGTCTTCTTGCGAATGCACGCGGTCATGAAGATCACGGGGCTTGGACGGTCGACCATCTACAGGTTGATCGCAAGCAAACAGTTTCCCAGCCCGGTGCGTCTGACTTCCCATGCCGTCGCATGGCGGAGCACCGACATTGAAGCGTGGAGCGAGACCCGTCCGATGGCGGCTCACTGAGTGCAACGCTGAGTGGGGGTGCCATGGGCCTGATTCACGATCCGAACACCACACAGTGGCAGCCAGGCGATCTGGTCATCCACGATTCAGACGCTAAGCGCGCGGACATGCTCATGATCGTATTGGGACAAGACGCTACCGGTGCCTTTCGAACCCGATACGCTTTCCCTTGGGCCCAACCACGCCCGTGGCGCCGAAAGGTCTGGCGCAACACGATGGAGTGGCTTCATGATCCGGCCCGCTTCGGAATCAGCGCCCCCCCGTCTCTCTCAACCCTCAAGCGGCAAGCCTGAGGACAAAGCCCATCATCAACAGCCCGAGAACTACCCCACCCCATCGCCAGGTGGTGAAGTGGTAGCGGTGGTTGAAAGAGATGGCGCGACGAAGCCGGGCCACCGATAGCGCGAAAGCCGCGACGGTCAACACAGGGCCGACGACTCCAAGCGGCTGATTCGACAGCTGGATCGAGAAAGCAGCGGCCAGAGGCCACGCAACCGCGTCCAGCGCAGCAAGACTCTTTCTGCCCGGCCAATGGGGGGCATCTTGTCTCGGTTGACGAGCGACCAAAAGCCACATGGAGCACCTCCTTCATCGGGTAGTTCAAGAGTGCCACTTCGCGCCAAACGATTCAGTCCGCACGGCAACCGAGTGTAATTTTTGTGCACCACCTACTGGCCTTTCCATCTTGAATCGGCAAATACTCGATACCGCTCGTAACTCATCAGAAGCGATTGACACCTGAAAAGCATCGACATATTTTCAGATTGACCCACTAAATGGCGCAGGTTGGCAACCGCGTCAGCCAGACATCGGGAGATACCCATGCTGGATCGTGATCAGTTGGAAACTTTTGCTGTGGTGATTGAGCAGCAGAGCTTTGAAAAAGCGGCGACCGCATTGAGCATCACGCGGGGTGCCGTCTCCCAACGAATCAAGGCACTGGAGGAATCGTTGTCGACAGTTCTGGTGCTTAGGGATCGGCCAGTGTCACCCACCCCAGCAGGAGAAGTGTTGCTCCGTCACGTGAAGGCGTTGCGGATTTTGGAAGGCTCAGCCTTGCAGGAGCTGGTGCCGCGACCTAAGCCACATGCCCCTGTACCTCTGTCCATTGCTGTCAATGCGGATTCATTGGCCACATGGTTTCCGGAGGTGTTGAAGGAACTCCTTCTGAGCCAGCTTGTGGCACTGGAAGTGATTGCCGACGACCAAGACCACACTTCCCAGTTGCTGTCGCGAGGCGAAGTCATTGGATGCATATCGACCAGTCCCAAAGCAGCCGACGGCTTCGTGGCCGAATGCCTCGGCGCCATGGAGTACCGCTGCTATTCAACGTCTGAATTCGCACAGAGCGCCTTTCCAGACGGATTGACCGTTCCATCGGTTCTCGCAGCTCCAGCTGTCCTCTTCAATCGAAAAGATTCTCTGCATGACGATTTCCTGAAGAGCCGATTCGGGTTTTCGATTGACCGGTACGCGAAACACTTTCTGCCTTCGCCAGTGGCCTTGCTGGAGGGTGTGGCAATGGGTGCTGGCTATGGCCTGATACCGAGCACGCAGGCCCAAGCATTGGTCGACAGTGGACGGCTCATTGACCTGTGCCCCCACCACGGGGTCATGGTCGATCTCTACTGGCACCACTGGGAACTCGAACCGCCTTTGGCCCACGACATCACTTCGCTGATCGTCAAGGTGGCTCAGCGAGAGCTGGTTTCGCGCGCAGTTGACGATTCTGTGGAAGTGGTGGCAGGGTCGGGCGACTCAGCGACAAGACTTCGTCACGTCAGCCCGCTGGTGGCCAGCGACAAGGCCAAAGCCGACTGCAACGCCCATTGATGCTGCAAGTCCGGCGCCTAGCGAGAGAGCGTCAGCCTGCGGGGCCAGCAGTCCCAGCCAACTTGCTGCATAAACACATCCAGACACTGCAAGCCCCGCGACCATGGTGGCTCTGGCACGCTGGGGCGTCAGGCTGATATCTGCCAGCAGCGCAACAAAGCAAACACCGACGCTGGCCAGGTAAATGATGTTGACCGACACCATGGTTTCTACGATGCCCTGATCTCGCGAGGCAAGTGCAGCGCCGATGAAGAGTGCTACGGCCGAAGCAAGCCTGGCTCGGCTCTTGCCAGACAGGGTCGTACTCATCGCGGATGCCATGGCCCGCAGAATCGCCGCACCCGAACCCAACGCAGCAAGCGACAGCGCGACCAACATGCCGGCTCCCAGCCCCCCCGCAAGGCCGCCTACCGCATGGGACAACGCCCACGGGATCACTTGCTTACCATCTGGCACGTCCGCCAGCACACCGGCTGACTGCATGGCCATCACAACAGCCGCTGGCAAGAACCCAATGAGAATCAGCGCCAGTCCGGCCATGGCGCACCCAACCACGGCGTTCCGGGCGGTTCGACCAGACATCACGAACTGGTGGTAGTCGGCCCCTGTCACAACCAGCAGGCAAACGGCGAGTGACACGGTGCCCAGTTGGGTTGGACTGAAGGTGTCCAGATCCTCCACAAATCGAGGTACTGCCTCCAGGTAGAGTGCCGGCCCGTCTGCAGCTACGAGCGCGTACACCAGAACCAACCCGCTCAACAGGAGACATCCAGTAAAGACGACCGACGCGATGCGCAAAGTCATCTGAGCTGCAGCGTAGATCAGCCCCAGCACGAAGATCAGTCCATACGGATCGGGTACTCCCAGCACGCGAGCGACAGCCACACCGCCATGAATCTGTGCGGCGAGCACACCTGCCATCCAGACCAGAGACAGCGCCGCCACCAAACCGCGCAGTTGTCTGCCGTAGGCCCGCCCAAACAAGTCCCACACTGACAAACCAGACCGCCACAAAGGTTTTGCCACCAGTGCAAGCGCGAGCATGCCGAACCCAGTGGCAACGCCGTAGATGCTTCCTGCCATCCCGTGAGTCAGGGCCAGCTCCCCAGAGCCGAACAAGAAGCCGATGCCGTAGCTGGCTGACACCAACAACGCCGCGATCTGGACGCTGCCCAGAACGCGATCCATCACGCCGCCGCCCTGCTCTGCCAATCGGCTGTCACCGCATTCGCGGTGCGGAAGTAGGCGCGGCAGATGTGTGATCGATCCTCGAACATGGGCAACTGACACAGCAGAGTGTGAGCTTCGGGAAGCCGGTAGTACGGAACCGCTGGCAACAGATGGTGGGTGAGGTGGTAGCCGTTGTTGCGCGGATGAAAGGTCCAGCGCCAGGGTCCGTGACAGACCATGTCGCGGGTGAAGCCAAACACCCCACCCGGCTGCAGTCCGAAGTGATCGCACATCTCGCGAAAAGTGGTGATGCAATGAAAGAAGGTCGCCCTCGCAATTAGCCACAACAACACAAAAGCCAACGCAAAATCGCCACCACCCAAAAGGGCCAGGACACCGACGAGGCCCACCCACCATCCCAAGATGAAGGCTTTGCTCCGCAAGCTGACCTCGTTCTCGAACAGATGACCGCTCATTGAGCCTAGCCAGGTAGGCCACGAGAGGAAGCACCTGGCGAAACTGACCACCCAAAGCGATGGAAGATTTTCCTGCCCAGGTATCAAGTCGGGGTCACCCCGCGTACGGCCCAACTTCAGATGGTGCTGGAAATGTGTTTCCCGATATCGGGAGAGGCTGGCAAACAGCAATGGCGCCACCAGAGCACGGGCGACAAGATCGTTCCGACGCTTTTCTCTCCAGATGTTCCGGTGACCCGCGTCGTGCAGGATGTTGCCCAGTGCCCTTTGCCGATTAGAGATCACCAAGACCGACAACGGCGCAAGCACCGCATCGATCCAAACGACAGCGGCGACTGCGCCAAGAATCAGCGCCCAATCGAACGCAATATCGAGCAGCACCCGCGCAGGACGCAGCTTGAACAGTTCGCTGTAGGGGCTGCCCTGCTGCCTCAATTGATCGCGAAGATCGGCCATGTCCGCGAGGACTTCGGAAGTCGGTGCCATGTGGACACTCCTTCTCACTGTGCTTTGCCGTCTGATGCCCGGCGGCAAAAGCAGTGGTTGGCGGGTGACTGTTCCGGGCTGCGCCAGACGGTAGCAGCAGATCCCGCTTGAACGCCGGGGTTTAGGAACTTTGGCCGCGCGTCAATTCAGCTAAACCGACCCAGTCGGCAGTGCAACTGCGCACTTGTGCACGCGCCGGACGAATGCCAGCCGCCCATAATCAACGAGGAAAACCAACACCATTGCCATGCGCAGGAGGCCATCAGATGAGCGGAGAAAAAGACCAACTTCGGCTGCAGAAATTGATGGCCCCTGACCTTCGGCCAGAGACCTACGTTTACTGCACCTTCCAGGATCACCGCCTCCCTGTTGACTTCTCTCCTATCTGCACCTTCAGGGAATCAGAAGGACTGACGGCCATCGTGGAACGCTCTCAAGCAGTTCGGGCCAAAGTGCCCTACATCTTCGAGGCCAAGCTCATCACGCTCACCGTGCACTCATCGCTGGAAGCCATCGGCTTCCTGGCCATGATCTCCTCAGCCTTGGCCAAAGCGGGCATCCCCTGCAACGCAGTTGCAGCCTTCCACCACGATCACCTTTTCATCCCCGTGAATCGGGCCGACGATGCGTTTGTGTTGCTGGAGGCTTTGAGCCAAAGCGGCGCACCCGCAGTGATTTGACGAGCCGCGTGCATTGGGCGGTCAGTCGCCGTTTAGCGCGATTGACCTAGCTGCAGATTTGGTCGCCCTGACCGGATTTCCTTTGACATCGCGCGACGCGTTTGTCTACCCTCCCCTCTAACCAGTCAGCTGAGACTTGAAGCGTGGGTCACTCGGTGCCAGCACCGCGTGGCCTGTCGGTCAACCCGATCTGCAGGGGCGGAGATGAACATTTTTCAGACTCCCGTGGTAATGGCATCAGCACCATCTGTGTTGCCCAGACCATCGGTCAAACGCCGCATCGATCCCATCGACGCGCCCGCTCGCCCTCTGGGTGCCAAGCGCTCGGCGCTGGTCGCAAAGCGTGCTGATTCTTCCGTTTTGACTGGGAACCGAAATGCTGCAATTGCAGCGCCGGGCGATACGTTGCTGGCCACCGGTGATGGGAGAGTGACCATCCTGCTGCGCGCCACCAACTACGGTCTGTTGATGGAGCGCACCCAACGTCAAGCTGTGGGCATGCGGCTGGTACAAACGATGGTGTTTGGTGATGTGAAGACCTTCGACCACTGGTGCGAGGTTGAGCCCCTTCGCTTTGAAGACGGCCTTCTGTTCAGCAAGCTGGTTCGCGAAGGTCATGCTGCATTCGCAGACCATCGCTGAAGGCAGCGGATATCGGTCGAGTGGGCTGTAGCCATGAACGACATACGCGTTTTTCAGCTGCTTCCGCAGATCTCAGAGGCGGGGTCTACTGGCGAAGTGATCACCCTGTTTCGGGAGGCAGTGGAGGGTCTTGGTGCTGATGCCGGCGTTTTCCTGAGTTGCCTTCGAGACGATGCAACACGAACCTCCCTTCGATCCCTTTGGGCTTGCGATCCATCGTGGGCTGCAGACTACGCGTCTCAACGGAGGTTCGAACACGATCCCTGGCTGCGGTACGCAACAAACGACGCAGAACCCATCCGCTCCAGCGATCTGGCCTGCTCTTCAACCGAAGAAAACGCCTTCATCCACGCAGCTGCTGAGCACAGCTTCACCTCCGCCCTGGTTGCCCCTGCCCCCAGCCCAGTTGGCCTATCGCGGGTGGGCGTCCTATGTCTGGGATCAGCGGACTCAGGCCGGTTTGACGCCGAAAACTACCCACAAGTTCGGGTGCTGGCGCGTGCGCTCGCCATGGAGTTGCACCACTGGATTGAAAAATCCATGCGTGAGGAGTTGCTCCAAGGCGTTCACCTCACGGAAGCTGACCTGAACCTCCTGCGTCATGAGGCTGCTGGCCACAGCAGCAAGGTCATCGGCGCGGCCATGAATTTGGAGGCCAAAACCATCGACTGCCGGTTTCAGAGGCTCAATGCCAAGCTGGGGGCGCCAGACCGGCGTTCAGCTGTCCGCATCGCACGCCTGTATGGACTTCTGTAGGCTGTACCCGGTCGTCCACGTCTAAGGCTTGAAGGACTGTAGTGCGGGAAAGCGGCTATTTGCAGTCAAGCGCTGTTGATTCACCGTACAAACTGAGCCAGTGTTCACGCCGAATATTGAGCCACTAGTTTTAAGGATGTTTTGTCAGTTGGTTGTGGATAAGTCTAACGGCTGGGTCGTTTGATCGGCTCCTTTCTGGGCTTTGGCCCGTGCGGTTTTGGTGATCCCCGCAGCGGCACTGGAATGCTTGAAGCGCCAGCTCTCGTTGCCGCTCTCCACGATGTGGCAGTGGTGGGTCAGCCGGTCCAGCAACGCCGTTGTCATCTTGGCGTCGCCAAAGACGGTGCTCCACTCCGAGAAGTTCAGGTTGGTGGTGATGACCACGCTAGTTCGCTCGTAGAGTTTGGACAGCAGGTGGAACAGCAAGGCGCCACCCGACTGCGTGAAGGGCAGATAGCCCATCTCGTCCAGGATCACCAGATCCACGTACATCAGCCGGTGGGCCAACTGCCCAGCCTTGTTCTGGGCCTTCTCCAACTCCAGCGCGTTGACCAGCTCCACCGTCGAGAAGAAGCGCACCCGCTTGCCATGGACCCGAATCGCCTCGATGCCCAGGCTGGTGGCCAGGTGCGTCTTGCCCGTTCCGGGACCTCCGACGAAGACCACGTTGTGCGCGGATTCGGTAAAGCGCAGGGTGTGCAGCTCTCGCACCTGTGCCTCCTGCACATGCGCCTGGGCAAAGTCAAACCCCGCCAGGTCCCGGTGCGAGGGGAAGCGGGCCACGCGCATCTGGTAGGCCATGGAGCGCACCTCGCGCTGCGCCATCTCGGCCTTGATGAGCTGGCGCAGCACCGCCTCGTGGTCCATCGCCTTGATGCGTGCCGTGCCCAGCACCTCCGGCCAGGCACTGGCCATGCCGTGCAGACCGAGTGCCTTGAAGTCGGTGACCAGTTCAAGCATGGCGCACCTCCTTGGGCTGGCGCAGCCGGTCGTAGCGCTTCAGATCGGCCTGTGAGGGTGTCTTCAGGTCAACGGACGTGGTCGCCGGCTCCACCCGCAGCTCGGGTTCTTTCAAGCGCGACAGCACATTGAGTACGTGCTCGGCGCTGACCCGCCCGGACTGCAGGGCCAGCTCCACCGCCACCAGCACCGCCTCCAGCCCGTGGGCGGTCACCGCGCTGAGCACCTGGGCCATCACCCGATCACCGCCCGCATGACGCAGCAACTGGTCTTGCAGCAGTCGCAGCGGCTCGGGCATGGTCTTGAACGGTGCGCCATTACGCAGCGCCCCGGGCTTGCGCTCGATCAGGGCAATGTAGTGGGTCCAGTCGTAGATCGTCTGGTCACGATCGAAGCAGCGCTGCAGCGTCACACTGTGGCCCTTGGGGCCCACCACCAGCAGCCGGTCGTGGTACGCCCGCAGGCTGACCACCGCATGCACCCATTCGCACGGCACGCTGTAGCGGTTGCGCTGGAAGTGGATCAGCGAGGTCGAGGTCACCCGCACCGGGTCCTCCACATAGCCATCGAAGGGACGCGGGTTCGGCGTCAGGCGCAGCCTCTCGTCCTGCCACACCTCGGCCACCGTGAGCTCGTGCCACTCGGGGTGGCGCAACTCGCTCCAGGCGTCCACGCACGCCTGCTGCAGCCAGGCGTTGAGCTCGCTCAGGCTGGCCCAGCGTCGCTCGCTGGCTTCACGCCAGATGCCACGCCGGCGGTCCTGCACGTTCTTCTCCACGATGCCCTTCTCCCAGCCCGCTGCGCGGTTGCAGAACTCGGGATCAAAGAGGTAGTGACCGGTCATCGCCTCGAAGCGGGCGTTGACGCTGCGCTGCTTGCCCGCGCCCACCTTGTCCACTGCCGTCTTCATGTTGTCGTAGATACCCCGCTTGGCCACCCCGCCCAGCACCGCAAAGGCCCGGGCATGGGCCTCAAACAGCATCTCGTGCGCCTGGCTGTGGAACGCCGACAGCATAAACGCCCGGCTGGCCGCCAGCTTGGTGTGCGCCACCTCCAGGCGCCGGCGCAGTCCGCCAATGAACGCGTACTCGGTGCTCCAGTCAAACTGGAACGCCTCGCCCAATTCAAAGGACAGGGGCACAAAGCCTGCCCCTCGGGCGCTGTGGTCCTGCGCCAGACGCCACTGCTTGGCAAAGCTGTAGACCGGCCCACGGCTGCCGCCGTAGCCCATGGCGCGCAAGGCCTCGAACATGGCCTTGATGCCTCGGCGCTCGCGCTTGTTACGGTGCTGGTCGGCCTTGAGCCAACGGGCCAAGGTGTCCTCATAAGGCGTCAGTACGCCCTGCGCCTTCACCCGCACGGGGTACTTCGGCTCCCGCATTTCGGGCTCAGACAGCCACTTGCTGGCCGTGTTGCGCGAGATCCCCAGCCGCCGGCTGGCCTCCCGCACCGATACGCCATCCCTCAGCACGAGGCGGCGCAATTTACTCAATGTGCTCACGTTGATCACTCCTGACCACCTTGCTGAAAAATTCAGCAGCGTAGCCGTCAACGTGGCTCAATTTTCAGTGTGATCCACCCCAAAAATGGCCCAGTTTTCGTTGTGATTCAACA
>CALMYH010000145.1 GCA_937873395.1 uncultured Burkholderiales bacterium | reverse complement strand
GGACTTAACCCAACATCTCACGACACGAGCTGACGACAGCCATGCAGCACCTGTGTTACGGTTCTCTTTCGAGCACGAAGCCATCTCTGGCAACTTCCGTACATGTCAAAGGTGGGTAAGGTTTTTCGCGTTGCATCGAATTAAACCACATCATCCACCGCTTGTGCGGGTCCCCGTCAATTCCTTTGAGTTTCAACCTTGCGGCCGTACTCCCCAGGCGGTCAACTTCACGCGTTAGCTTCGTTACTGAGTCAGAAGAGACCCAACAACCAGTTGACATCGTTTAGGGCGTGGACTACCAGGGTATCTAATCCTGTTTGCTCCCCACGCTTTCGTGCATGAGCGTCAGTGCAGGCCCAGGGGATTGCCTTCGCCATCGGTGTTCCTCCGCATATCTACGCATTTCACTGCTACACGCGGAATTCCATCCCCCTCTGCCGCACTCCAGCCTTGCAGTCACAAGCGCAATTCCCAGGTTGAGCCCGGGGATTTCACGCCTGTCTTACAAAACCGCCTGCGCACGCTTTACGCCCAGTAATTCCGATTAACGCTTGCACCCTACGTATTACCGCGGCTGCTGGCACGTAGTTAGCCGGTGCTTATTCTTACGGTACCGTCATCAGCCCAGGGTATTAACCCGGACCTTTTCGTTCCGTACAAAAGCAGTTTACAACCCGAAGGCCTTCTTCCTGCACGCGGCATTGCTGGATCAGGCTTGCGCCCATTGTCCAAAATTCCCCACTGCTGCCTCCCGTAGGAGTCTGGGCCGTGTCTCAGTCCCAGTGTGGCTGGTCGTCCTCTCAGACCAGCTACAGATCGTTGGCTTGGTAGGCCTTTACCCCACCAACTACCTAATCTGACATCGGCCGCTCCGATCGCGCGAGGCCTTACGGTCCCCCGCTTTCATCCATAGATCGTATGCGGTATTAGCACTTCTTTCGAAGTGTTATCCCCCACGACCGGGCACGTTCCGATGCATTACTCACCCGTTCGCCACTCGTCAGCACCTTGCGGCCTGTTACCGTTCGACTTGCATGTGTAAAGCATGCCGCCAGCGTTCAATCTGAGCCAGGATCAAACTCTTTAGTTCGATCTTGAAATTACTCATAAAAACGGAATTGAAGTGAACTTCACTTCTATTCTCATGAGCGTTTGAGGCCTTGCGGCCTCGGACTCTTGCGAGTCTTTTGGCAATCGCCTTCAAACGCCCACGCTTATCGGCTGTATGTTTTTAATGAACCCACAGTCTGCAGAACCCGCCGGCTTGCCGCCTGGCTCTTTCTGCTCTCTGCCGCGATCAGCAGAGCCTTGAATTATGACACAGTTTTTGCCGCTCTGTCAAAGGTTTCGAAAAATTTTCTTCACCCCATCAACAGCACCCCAGGACTCCCCGGAGCCACCAACCACCCCGTGCCAGTCGACACCCCGCGCCTTGCGCAGGGCCTTCAACCCGCCGCGACTGCCGGCTCGCCCCAGACACCTCGTCCGGCGCTTGCCCCTCGTCGCTTCAGTGATCAGCGAAGCCTTGCAGTATACACATTTTCCGGCTCCCCAGTCAATTTGCTCGAATTTTTTTGAGGTGGGCCCGGCAGGGCGCGAGCGGCGCATGCCAGGTGCGGGCTGGAAGACGGGCTCTGATAATGATCGGCTCTGTATCAAGGACCCGCATGGCACTCATTACCCTTCAGGACGCCCAACTGGCCTACGGGCATGTCCCGCTGCTCGATCATTGTGACTTTTCCCTGGAAGCGCAGGAAAGGGTCGGCCTGATCGGTCGCAATGGCACGGGGAAGTCATCGCTGTTGCGAATTCTGGCCGGGCAAGAGGTGCTGGATGACGGGCAGTGCACGGCCGCGGCGGCCCTGGCCACGGCGTACGTCCCGCAGGAGCCGGCCCTGGATGGCGCCCACAGCGTCTTCGAGTCGGCGAGCGAGGGACTGGCCGAGGTGCGTCGGCTGCGCGAGCGCTATCTGTCCGGGGCAGCGGAGGGCGAGCTGGATGCGTTGCAGAACCGGATCGAGGCCCTCGATGGCTGGAATTGGGAGCAGCGGGTGGAAGAGACGCTGCACCGTCTGCACCTGGACGCGCAGGCAAGGGTCCGCGACCTGTCCGGGGGGCAGCGCAAGCGCGTGGCCCTGGCGCAGGCCTTGGTCAGCCGGCCGGACGTGTTGCTGCTGGACGAGCCCACCAACCACCTCGATCTGGACAGCATTGTCTGGCTGGAGGAGTTGTTGCTGCAGTTTCGCGGCAGTGTGGTGACGATCAGCCATGACCGGGCCTTTCTGGACCGGGTGGCGACCCGCATGGTGGAACTTGACCGGGGCAGGCTGTTCAGCTACCCGGGCAACTTCGCGCGCTACCAGGTGCTCAAGGAAGATCAGCTGGCCCAGGAGGCGGTGATCAACGCTCGGGCCGACAAGCTGCTCGCGCAGGAGGAGGTGTGGATTCGCAAGGGAGTGGAGGCGCGGCGGACCCGGGCGCAGGGTCGTATCGCGCGGCTGCAGCGGCTGCGGGCCCAGCGCGAGGCCCGACGCGACGCGGTGGGCAGGGTGAAGCTGGAGGTGGCGCGTGGCGAGGCCAGCGGCAAGATCGTGGCGGAGCTGGAGGGCGTGACCAAGAGTTTCGTCCGGCCCGACGGCTCGCCCTTGTGCGTGGTGCGGGACTTTTCGGCCACCATCCTGCGGGGTGACAAGGTGGGCCTGATCGGGCCCAACGGGGCGGGAAAATCCACCCTGCTCAAACTGATGCTGGGCGAGCTGTCGCCTGACACCGGCACGGTGCGGCAGGGCAGCCGGGTGAGTGTGGCCTATTTCGACCAGATGCGGGAGCAGATCAACCTCGACGCGACGCTGGAGGACTTCATCAGCCCGGGCAGCGAATGGATCGAGATCGGCGAGCGACGCACCCACGTGCGCAGTTACCTGGCAGACTTCCTGTTCTCGCCTGCCAGGGCGCATGCACCGGTGCGGACCCTGTCGGGCGGGGAGCGCAACCGGCTGTTGCTGGCCCGGCTTTTTGCGCGGCCGGCCAACGTGCTGGTGCTCGACGAGCCGACCAACGATCTGGACATCGAGACCCTGGAACTGCTGGAAGACCTGCTCCAGGAATACGACGGCACGGTGTTTCTGGTGAGTCACGACCGGCGCTTTCTGGACAACGTGGTCACCAGCACGCTGGTGTCAGAGGGCGATGGCCGCTGGCGCGAGTACGTGGGCGACGTGCAGGACTGGCTGACGCAGGCGGCCCGGCAGACGACGGCGACGCCAGTCCAGGAGAAGCGGGTCAGGCCGCCGGCTGGCACCGAAGCTCCGCCTGCGGCGAGCCGGCGCAAACTCAGCTACAAGGAGCAGCGTGAACTGCAGGCCTTGCCGCAGCGAATCTCAGAGCTGGAGCAGGAACAGATGGCCACCGAAGCGCTGCTCGCCGACGGCCGCCTGTACGCGACCGATCCGCCGAGGGCCGCTCAACTGGCGGCGCGGTTGGCCGATATCGAGGGCGAATGGTTCGAGGCGATGGAACGCCTGGAAACTCTGAGCAGCGGCTGACCCCGTGGGGTATGCTGGTGTTGTCCGCCCCAAACCTCATGTCCGACTCTCCCGACCGCCTGGCCCAAGATCTTCAGCGCAGCCTCACCGAGTTGCGGCAGGAGCGTGAGCGATCGCAGCGTCTGCTGGCCGAGCTGGAACAGCAGACCCACGAGCTCGAGCGCCTGCGCAGTTCGGTCAACCGCGAGTCCAACAGCCGCCTGCTGGCGGAGGAGGCGCTGGACGAAACCCGGGATCGGTTGCAGCTGGCGGTGGAAGCCGCCGGTCTGGCGCTGTGGGACTGGCAGCTGGATGCATCCACGGTCTTTCTGTCGGCACGCTGGGGAGAGCTGATCGGGGACGTGGCCATGGACGGCCAGTGGGATCTCGACAAGCTGCACGACCGGGCCCATCCGGATGATGTGCTTCGTCTTCGCGAAAACGTACGTGCCCTGCTGCGGGGCAGCCGGCAGCGCGAGATGTTCCAGCACCGGGTGCGCCGGGACGACGAGTGGATCTGGGTTGAAACCCACGCGATGGTGGCCGAACAGGACCGCCGCGGCCAACCCCTGCGGCTGATGGGCACCGTGGCAGACATCAGCGAGCGCAAGCGGGCCGAACTGGAAACCGCGCGCGCGCGGGAACTGGCCGAGCAGGCCAGCCGGGCCAAGAGTGCCTTCCTGGCCAACATGAGCCACGAGGTGCGGACTCCCCTGAACGCGCTGATGGGGCTGACCCGGATGCTCATGGACTCGACCCTGAACGAGGAGCAGAAGGGTTGGCTGGAGTTGATGGACGGCTCGGCGCACGCCCTGCTGGCCCTGCTCAACGACATCCTGGACCTGTCGCGCATTGAAGCGGGCAAGCTGAACATCGAGCACGTGCGATTCGAATTGCGGCAGGCGATGGATGAAACCGTCGGTCCGTATGCAGAACAGGCCCGGGCCAAGCCACTGTCCTTCAGCCTGGCGGTACACCCCGAAACCCCGGCGTGGGTCCGGGGCGATCCGGGACGACTTCGGCAGGTGCTGGGCAACCTGCTGTCGAATGCGGTGAAGTTCACGCCCCGCCATGGGCGTGTCCGGGTGGAGGTTCGGCCTTCGCCACTGGATGCGGGCCTGCTGGATTTCGTCGTGCAGGACAGCGGAATCGGGATTGCCCGCAAGCAGCAGTCAACCATCTTCGATGCCTTCACCCAGGCCGACGTTTCGACCGCCCGGCGCTATGGCGGCAGCGGCCTGGGGCTGGCCATCTGCGATCGCCTGGCCCGCCTGATGGGTGGCCGGATCGCCCTGGACAGCGAACTGGGCCAGGGCAGCACCTTCACACTGAGCCTACCCCTGCAGGAGTCCGGCGCCGGAGCGCAGGACGCCGTCAGCACGCCGGCCGATCTGGACGCACTGGGCCAGGCAGGCAAGCGGTATGCCGGACGGGTGGTCCTGCTGGCCGAAGACAATCCGGTCAACGAACTGGTGATGCGCCAGATGCTGATCCGGCTCGGATGCACGGTGCGCGTGGCCCGGGGCGGGGCGCAGGCGGTGGCGCAATGGGAGCAGGGCGGCATTGACCTGATCCTGATGGACGTGCAGATGCCGGGCATGAGCGGGCTGGAGGCCACACGCCGAATCCGGGAAACGGAAGCCCGACGCCGCATGGGCCGCCAGCCGATCGTCGCGGTGACGGCCGGCGCCATGGCCGGCGACCGACAGGCCTGCCTGGACTCGGGCATGGACGGCTACGTGGCCAAGCCGGTCGAACCCCATCGGCTGGTGAGCGAAATGGACCGGGTGCTGGCCAGTGGCACGCGCCAGGCAAGCGATGCCGCGCCGGCCGCGGCCACCACCAATCCGCCGGTCAGCGTGGCATCGGACCGACTGGAAAGGCAGCGTTCTTTGCCCCAGCCGGCGGTCGACATCGACAAGCTGCGACGGCGTCTGGACGGTGACGAGAGCACGCTGCAGGAACTGGCGCAGGCCATGCGCCTGGATCTGGCCGACCGCCTCCAAGCCTTGCGCCTGGCCCTGGACCAGCGCGACAGTGCCGCCGCCGTGGCCCACGCACACGGTCTTAAGGGTTCCCTGGGGAGCATGACCGCCGAAAGAGGCGCACGTCTGGCCAAGGGGCTGGAGCTGGCGGCACGAACCGCCGACTGGCACCTGTTCGGCCGCGCCCTGCCACTGCTGCAGGCCGAGGCTGGCGAAGTCGACCGCCTGCTGGCCCAGGTCGCCCATGGAACGGAGCCCGACCTGTTCTCGGCGCCGATGCGGCCGCCGACCGACTGACCTCAGGACCGCCGCACGGCATCCAGGACGCGCCTGTAGGCCGCCCAGAAGGCCGTGTCCTGAGTGGTCGCGAAGTTGATGCGCATGAGGGTGCTGGGCGCCCGGACGGCGTGAAACAGCGCCCCCGGCGCAATCAGGTAGCCTTCGTCGAGGAGACGCTGGGCCAGGGGCTCGGTGTCGACGCCGGTGTCGACCCACCCGAACAGCCCCGTCGGCTCGGCCATGAAGCGGCACCCGGATTGCTCGGCCAGACGAACGCTCCGGGTACGCGCCTGGTCTAGGCGCTGCCGGATGCGCTCGGCATGGCGCCGCAGCTGGCCCTGCTCGATCGCCAGCGCCAGCGCCCGCTCAAGCAGGCTGGGGGTGGTCAACGTCGACAGCAGTTTGGTGTCGAGCAGCCGCTCGGTCCAGGCCTCCGGAGCGACCAGGTATCCAACCCGCCAGTTGGGGACGAGGATCTTGGCGAAGCCGCTGACATAGAAGCTGCGTTGCAGCCCGTCGAGCACGCTCATGCGGCTGGCATGCGGGGGGGCAATGTGGCTGTAGGTGTCGTCCTCGACCACGTGGAAGTCGTGGCGTTGGGCCAGCTGCAGCACGCGGTGCGCGCTGGCGGGCGAGAGGCAGAAGCCGGTCGGGTTGTGCAGCACACTCACACTCACGAAAAGCTTGGGGGCGTGCGCCTCGCAGTAGCGTTCCATCACCGCCAAATCCGGACCGGCGGGACCCCGCGGCACCGGCAGCACCCGCATGCCCAGGGCGTCGAGGCGGGCAAATTCGACCGCCCACCCCGGTTCTTCGACCATCACCGCATCGCCTGGCTTGAGCAAGGTGCGGCTGACGATGTCCAGGGCATGGGTGGCACCCACGGTGGTGATGATCTGCTGCGGGTCGGCCGGCAGCCCCATGTCCTGCAAGCGGGCGGCCAGCACCCGCCTGAGGTGGCCGTCCCCCTGCGGTTCGCCATAACGCAGGGAACTCTCGGCCAGTCCGGCATTGCTGCTGACCTTGCGAACCGCCGCCGGCAGGAAGGCAGTCTCCAGCCAGTCGGGGGGAAGCACGCCCGCACCGGGCTGCGGCCGCCCACCGCTGGGGTGGAACATGCCGCGGATCAGGGTCGCAGCCGACAGGGGTGCAGCGATGCGCGGCGCGGTCGATGGGACTCGCGTCTGCGGCCGGGACACCACCCGATCGCGCACAAAAAAGCCGCGGTTTCGGCGGGCCTCGACCAGGCCTTGGGCGAGCAGCAGATCGTAGGCGGCCACCACGGTCGACGGATTCAACCCGTGCTGGGCTGCACACTGGCGCACGCTGGGCAACCGTGCACCAGGCGCCAGCAGGCGGTCGCGGATGCGCGTGGCGTAACGCTCGGCCAGCTGCTCGGTCAGGGTCTGGGCTGCAGTGCGGGTCAGCGCGCTGGCGCTGCCGGGCGCAGGAGGCGAAGCCGAATGGTGTGGCATGGTTTCTCTGGTGTATGGGCCTGCAGAACCACACAGATCAGAAATCTGCGCCAGCCTACTGTATGGTTTGTGTATGGTCCAAGAGGATAAAGTGGAATCCATGCCCGCACAAGTCCCTGCTGCACGACCATGACCGCCAGCGAGTTCAGCGCCCTGCTGCTTCTGGCGACGGCCAGCAGTTTCACACCTGGCCCGAACACCACGCTGTCGACCGCACTGGCCGCCAACTTCGGCCTGCGCCGGGCGCTGCGCTTCATCGTGGCTGTGCCGGTCGGTTGGGGCATGCTGTTTTCCCTGTGTGCGGCCGGGGTCGGATCGCTGGTGGTGGCGGTGCCGGCCTTGCGCTGGGCGATCCTGCTCGGCGGTACCGGCTATCTGCTGTGGCTGGCCCGGCGCCTGTGGGGCAGCCGGTCGATGGCCCAGGCCGACCCGGCGCGGCTGAACGTGGGTTTCTGGCAGGGCGTGGGGCTGCAATTCCTCAACATCAAGGCCTGGATGCTGGCGCTGTCCATCGTGGCCGGCTGGATCGCCGGTCAGGCCGATGCCACCGGGCGCTATGTGGCGGTGCTGCCGGTGCTGCTGGCATTCGCCTTCTTCAGCAACTTCACCTACGCGCTGGTGGGCTCCTTGCTGCGCCACTGGCTGGCCGGGCCGGTGGTGGACGGCCGGCCCACCGGGCGCCGGCTGCTGGCCTTCAACCGACTGATGGCCCTGGCCCTGGTGCTCACGGCGGTCTGGATGCTGATGGGCGGTGCAGTGTGAGCCCCCACGCTCCACCGCTGCGCGGGTCGCTGCCCCCCAAGGGGGCTGATCCGGCTTGGGGCAGCCCGGCGCCGGATCGCCAGGACGCGGCCGCTCTCGGCCTCTGGCTGGGCGTGGTCGGCGTCGTGGTGTTTGCGCTCACGCTGCCGATGACGCGCCTGGCCACCGGCACGGCCGAGGCACCCCAGCTCTCACCCTGGTTCGTGACCTGGGCGCGCGCTGCACTGGCCGGCAGCCTGGCGGCCGTCTACCTGCTGGCCACCCGCTCGCGTCTGCCGACGCGCGCCGAAAGAGGGCCGCTGCTGCTGTCACTGGCAGGCAATGTCATCGGCTATCCCTTGCTGCTGGGCTGGGCGCTGCGCCATGTGACGGCCAGCCATGCCGCGGTCATCATCGCCCTGCTGCCGCTGGCCACGGCGGCCGTGGCGGCCTGGCTGCTGCACCAGCGGGCGCGGCTGGGCTTCTGGATTTTCGCCTTGCTGGGCAGTGCACTGGTGGTGGCCTACAGCCTGATCCGGGCGGCGCAGGCGGGGCATGGTTTCGGACTGGAATGGGCGGACGCGCTGCTGGTCGGCGCGGTGCTGGCGGCGGCACTCGGCTATGTGGGCGGAGCCCAGGTCACGAGCTCGATGGGTGCCGAACGGGTGATCAGCTGGGTCTGCGTGATGGCGCTGCCGCTGACGGTGCCCGGGGCGCTGCTGACCTGGCCCGAACAGCCCATCGCCCTGTCCGCCTGGCTCGCACTGGGCTATGTCGGGGTGTTTTCCATGTGGGCCGGCTTCTTCGCCTGGTTTCGCGGCCTGGCCCTGGGTGGCGCGCTGCGCGTGAGCCAGACGCAGCTGCTGCAGCCCTTTGTGAGCATGCTGGCTGCCGTGCCCTTGCTGGGTGAATCGCTGGACCTGATCACCCTGGGCTTTGCCCTGGCCGTGGTGGCCACGGTGTTCATGGGCCGGCACATGGCCACACCCGCCCACGCGGCCAGACCCTGAAGGCCCGCGCGTGAAAGCCGATTTCCTTCGGACCCTGCAGTCCCTGCCGCGGCCGCCGGCAGACCACTACCCGCAGGGCACGCCCTTCGTGGACGCGCTGGCACACGGCAGCATGCGTGTCGAGCTGTTCGCGCCCGCCGCCGCCGGGCTGGGTCGCGACATCCAGCAGCCGCACGCACAGGACGAGCTGTATGTGGTCCAGCGTGGCAACTCAGGCTTCTGGCTGGACGGCGAGCGATGTCAGGTGCAGGCCGGTGACGTGCTGTTTGTGCCCGCCGGCGCACCGCATCACTTCGAAGACTTCAGCGACGATTTTGTGACCTGGGTCGTTTTTTATGGCCCCAACGGTGGAGAACCGACATGACATGGACGCTGGCGCAACGCGCCCACAAGATGAACCCTTCGGTGATCCGCGAGATCCTCAAGGTGACCGAGAAACCCGGCATCATCAGTTTTGCCGGCGGCCTGCCTTCGCCCAAGACCTTTCCGGTGGAAGCTTTTGCGGCGGCCTGCGAGGCCGTGCTGCGCACCGACGGACGCGCCGCGCTGCAGTACGCGTCCAGCGAAGGCCTGCCGGCGCTGCGCGAATGGATTGCCGGCCAGCTGCCCTGGGAGGTGAGCCCGGATCAGGTGCTCATCACCACTGGCAGCCAGCAGGGCCTGGACCTGGTGGCCAAGGTGCTGATCGACGAAGGCAGCCCGGTGCTGGTGGAAACGCCCACCTACCTGGGTGCGCTGCAGGCCTTCACGCCAATGGAACCCCGCATCGTCGGTGTGCAGAGTGACGCCGAAGGTGTCGATGTCGAAGACCTCCAGCGCCAATCCGGCGGGGCGCGTTTTCTGTATGTCTTGCCCAACTTTCAGAACCCGACCGGCCGCAGCATGAGCGAGGCGCGCCGCCAGGCGCTGGTGGAGGCCGCCCGCGCCATCGGTCTGCCGATCGTCGAGGACAACCCCTATGGCGACCTGTGGTTCGACCAGCCTCCGCCGTTGCCGCTGACCGCGCGCAACCCCGAAGGCTGCATCTACCTGGGCTCGTTCTCCAAGGTGCTGGCGCCCGGCCTGCGCCTGGGTTATGTCGTGGCCCCTAAAGCCATCATGCCCAAACTGCTGCAGGCCAAGCAGGCGGCCGACCTGCACAGCCCCAGCTTCAACCAGCGCATGGTGGCCGAGGTGCTGAAAGACGGCTTCCTCGAGCGGCATGTGCCCACCATCCGCGCGCTCTACAAGCGCCAGTGCGAGGCGATGCTGCAGGCCCTGGCGACGGAAATGACTGGCCTGGACCTGCAATGGAACGCACCCGACGGCGGCATGTTCCTGTGGGTGCGCCTGCC
>CALMYH010000144.1 GCA_937873395.1 uncultured Burkholderiales bacterium | reverse complement strand
TGCCGGCCGGCCGGGTGCAGCTCTCGGCCGTGGCGCGCGGCGAGACCCTCAAGGCGCTGCGCGAGCGCGGCCTGACCTGGGTCGACGCCGACGGCGCCGAACACAGCGTGCAGGTCACCGCCAGCGACGACGCGGCCAGCCTGGGCGTGCAGGACCTGGTGATCGTCTCCGTCAAGGGCCCGGCCATGCCGCAGGTCGCGCCCGCCGTGCGCGCGCTGATGGGCCCGAACTCCGTGGTGCTGGTCGCCATGAACGGCGTGCCCTGGTGGTTCTTCGACGGCCTGCCCGGCGAGGCCGCGGGCCTCCAACTCAACACCGTCGACCCCGGCGGCGTGACCGCGCAGCACATCCCCACCGCGCAGGTCGTCGGCTGCGTGGTGCACGCCAGCGCCGCCGCGCCGCAGCCCGCGCGCATCGAGCGCATCAAGAACAACCAGCTCATCATCGGCGAGCCCGCGGGCGGCGTGAGCCCGCGCGTGCAGGCTCTGAGCGAACTGCTCACGCAGGCCGGCTTTGGCGTCACCGTGTCCGAGCGCATCCAGCGCGACATCTGGTACAAGCTCTGGGGCAACATGACCATCAACCCCATCTCGGCCATCACCGGCGCGCCCTGCGACCGCATCCTCGACGATCCGCTGGTGCGCGGCTATGTCAGCGCCATCATGCTGGAGGCCAAGGCCATCGGCGCGCGCATCGGCATCCCCATCGACCAGAGCCCCGAAGACCGCCACGCCGTCACGCGCAAGCTCGGCTCCTTCAAGACCTCGATGCTGCAGGACGTGGAAGCCGGCCGCCCCATCGAGCTCGACGCCCTGGTCGGCGCGGTGCGCGAAATCGGCCAGCACCTGGGCGTGGCCACGCCGAACATGGACGCGCTCATGGGCCTCACCAGATTGATGGGCCAGATGCGCGGCCTCTACCCCGAACCGACGAAGACACCGCAATGAAGATCCCGCAGAACACCTTCCGCGACGCCCTCAAGGCTGGCCAACCCCAGATCGGCTGCTGGGTCGGCTTCGCCTCGCCCGACGTGGCCGAGGCCCTGGCCGGATGCGGCTTCGACTGGCTGCTCATCGACGGCGAACACGCGCCCAACGACCCGCGTACCGCGCTCGACCAGCTGCGCGCCATCGCCCCCTACGGCAAGACCCACGCGGTGGTGCGCACGGTGCAGGCCGACGTCGCCCTGGTCAAGCAGTACCTCGACATCGGCGCGCAGACCCTGCTGATCCCGATGATCGACACCGCCGAACAGGCCGCGCTCATGGTCCAGGCCATGCGCTACCCGCCCGAAGGCATCCGCGGCATGGGCGCGGCGCTCGCGCGCGCCTCGCGCTGGAACCAGGTGGACGACTACCTCAACCAGGCCAACGACCAGATGTGCCTGCTGGTGCAGGCCGAGACCGTGACCGCGGTGAACAACCTCAAGGCGATTGCCGAGACCGAAGGCGTGGACGGCGTGTTCTTCGGCCCGGCCGACCTCTCGGCCAGCATGGGCTACCGCGGCCAGCCCGGCCACCCCGAGGTGCAGAAAGTCATCCAGGGCGGCATCGCCACCGTGCGCGCCGCCGGCAAGGCCGCCGGCATCCTCGCCACCGACCCGGCGCTGGCGCAACAATACCTCGACGCGGGCGCGCTGTTCGTGGCGGTGGGGGTGGACACGACGCTGCTGGTGAAGGCGGCGAGCGGGTTGGTGCAGCGGTTCAGCGCGGGCCCCTCAAAGGCGCCGGGTGCGGCGTCGGGTGGGTATTGAACGGCGACAGGGTTGCGCCATCCCGATCTTGGCGAAGCGAGTCGGTGGCATACGTCTCAGGCTGAGGCGCGGCCAGGCAGGCGGGCCACATTGCTCAGGCGCGTTGGGACTGTCTCAATCCGATTCGCTTTCAGCCGATGGCGCCGCCGCCGACGAACAGCACCTGGCCGGTGATGTACGAGGCTTCGGGTGCGCCCAGAAAACCGATCGCGGCGGCGATTTCTTCCGGTGTGCCCAAGCGGTTCATTGGCGTGTCCCGCAGCGACTGCGTGTAGATGTCCTTCATCCAGCCGGTTTCGGCCTCGCTCAGCGGCTGCGGGTTGCGCGGCACGATGCGCTGGCCGTTGTCGATGGCGCCGGGCGAGACGCAGTTGACGCGCACGCCAAACTCGGCGAGTTCCATCGCCATGGCGACCGTCATCGCATGCACGCCCCCCTTGGCAGCGGCGTAGGGCACTCGGTAGATGCCGCGCGTGGCGATGGAACCCACATTGACGATGGCGCCATGGCCCTGGCGTTTCATCAGCGCCGCCACCTCGCGGCAGCACCAGAGCGTGGGCCAGAGCGAGCGGCTGATCTCGCGCTCCATCTCGTCCGGTGTGTACTCCCAGAGCGGCTTGGCCCAGATGGTGCCGCCGACATTGTGCACCGACACGTCGACGCGGCCATGGACCTTCAAGGTCGCCTCCACCACCGCCTGCGCGCCTTCGTACCGCTCCAGGTCGGCGGCCACCAGCAGGGCCTCCCCGCCCTCGGCGGCGATCTGGTCGCGCACAGCCTCGCAGGGGCCGGCGGCGCGGTCGACCAGCACCACGCGGGCGCCCTCGGCGGCCATGCGCAACGCGCAGGCCCGGCCGATGCCCTGCGCGGCACCGGTCACGACAACCACCCGCCCCTGGTAGCGGTGGGCGGCGATTTCCGCCATGGTCAGCGTCCTAGGTCCTTGGCGCTGACGCCCGCAATGCCCCAGTTCTCCTTGGGCATTTCGTGGATCCAGACGCGGATGGTTTCCACCTTGGCATCGGTGGCTTCGTGCAGCGCCTGGGTGACCTTCTCGATCACGGCCTTCTTCTGC
This sequence comes from uncultured Burkholderiales bacterium, assembly GCA_937873395.1. GTDB lineage: Bacteria > Pseudomonadota > Gammaproteobacteria > Burkholderiales > Burkholderiaceae_C > Hydrogenophaga. The sequence continues at coordinate 4,511 of CALMYH010000144.1, read as the reverse complement.
TCGGGCGTGCGGCCTTCGAGCATGTAGATCTGGGCGAACGGCATGGTGGTCTCCTCCTCAGGCGGCGTGCCGCTGGTCGCGGGCATCCCGCTCGCGCGCCATGGTCATGGCGGTGTCTTCGATCATGTCTTCCTGGCCACCGACCATCTTCTTGCGGCCCAGCTCGACCAGGATGTCGCGTGCCGTCAGGCCGTACTTCACGGCGGCGCGCTTGGCAAACAGCAGGAAGCTGCCGTACACGCCGGCGTAGCCGAGGGTGAGCGCGTCGCGGTCGATGCGGATGGGGAAGTCCATGATCGGCACCACCAGGTCTTCGGCCACGTCCTGGATCTTCCAGACGTCGACGCCGGTCTGCATGCCCATGCGGTCGAGCACGGCGACCAGCACCTCCATGGGGGTGTTGCCCGCGCCGGCGCCCAGGCCGGCGGCGGCGGCGTCGATGCGGTTGGCGCCGCACTCGATGGCGGCGACCGAGTTGGCCACGCCCATGGCCAGGTTGTGGTGGCCGTGGAAGCCCAGCTCGGTCTCGGGCTTGAGCGCGTCGCGCACCGCCTGCAGGCGCGCCTTCACGTCACCGGGCAGCATGTAGCCGGCCGAGTCGGTGATGTAGATGCAGTTGGCGCCGTAGCCTTCCATCAGCTTGGCCTGCTTCACCAGACCTTCGGGGCTGTTCATGTGCGCCATCATCAGGAAGCCGACGGTGTCCATGTCGAGCTGGCGCGCGTAGGTGATGTGCTGTTCGCTGACGTCGGCCTCGGTGCAGTGCGTGGCCACGCGGATGGTGTGCACGCCCAGGCCGTGCGCCATCTTCAGGTGGTCGACAGTGCCGATGCCGGGCAGCAGCAGGGCCGAGACCTTGGCCTGTTTCATCAGCGGGATCACGGTGCCCAGGTACTCTTCGTCGCTGTGGGCCGGGAAACCGTAGTTGACGCTGGAGCCGCCCAGGCCGTCGCCGTGCGTGACTTCAATGAGCGGCACACCGGCGGCGTCCAGGCCGCAGGCGATGCTCTTCATCTGGTCGAGCGTCATCAGGTGGCGCTTGGGGTGCATCCCGTCGCGCAGGGTCATGTCGTGCAGGGTGATCTTGCTCTGGCTCATGGTGTTCTCCTTCAGGCGGCCACCGGTTCCAGGACCAGCTCGCCTTTCAAAATCTCTTCGGCAAACATCTCGGCCGTGCGCGCGGCGGCGGCGGTCATGATGTCCAGATTGCCGGCGTACTTGGGCAGGTAGTCGCCCAGGCCCTCGACCTCCATGAAGACCGAGACGCGCTGGCCGTCGAAGACCGGGCCGTTGACCAGCTTGTAGCCCGGCACGTACTTCTGCACTTCCTTGATCATGTCGTGCACCGACTTCGTGATCGCGGCCTCGTCGGGTGTGCCTTCGACCAGGCAATGCACCGTGTCGCGCATGATCAGCGGCGGCTCGGCCGGGTTGATCACGATGATGGCCTTGCCCTTCCTGGCGCCGCCGACCTTCTCGACCGCGCCGGCCGTGGTGCGGGTGAACTCGTCGATGTTCTTGCGCGTGCCGGGGCCGACCGATTTGGACGACACGGTGGCGACGATCTCGCCGTAGGCCACGGGCTGCACCCGCGACACGGCATACACCATCGGAATCGTGGCCTGACCGCCGCACGTCACCATGTTGACGTTCATCTCGCGCTGGCCAACGTGCTGCTTGAGGTTGACCGGCGGCACGCAGTAGGGGCCGATGGCCGCGGGCGTGAGGTCGATCATCATCGCGCCCTGCTCGTTGACCTTGCGCGAGTTCTCGGCGTGAACATAGGCGCTGGTGGCGTCGAACACGATCTGCACACCGTCGGCCTTCATGTGCGGGATCAGCCCGTCCACACCCTCGGCGGTGGTCTTGATACCCATCTCCTTGGCGCGCTTGAGGCCGTCGGAGTTGGGGTCGATGCCCACCATCCACACGGGTTCGAGCACCGGGCTGCGCTGCAGCTTGGCGAGCAGGTCGGTGCCGATGTTGCCGGGCCCGATGAGGGCGCACTTGATCTTCTTGCTCATGGCTATCTTTCTTTGAACTTCAAATGAATCGGAGGCCGGTGCTGCCCATGCCTTGCACCTTGAGCGTTACCGAGTCGCCCGCGGCAACGGACACCGCTTCGGTGATGCCGCCGGACAAAATCAGGGTGCCGGCGGGAATCTCCTCCCCGCGCGCCCCCAGGTGGTTGGCCAGCATGGCGATCGCGGTGGCCGGGTGGCCGAGCACGGCCGCGCCGGCGCCGAAGGCCACGGGCTGGCCGTTCTTCTCCATCACGATGCCGACGGTGCGCAGGTCCTGGCCATCGACCTTCATGGGCTGGCCGCCGACCACGAAGCGCGCGGCCGAGGTGTTGTCGGCGATCACGCTCTTGAGGTCGAACTTGAAGTCGCGGTAGCGGCTGTCGATCACCTCGATGCCGGGCAGCACGAAGTCGGTCGCGGCCAGCACGGTGCCCATGTGGCAGCCCGGACCGCTGAGCGCGCGCTTGAGCACGAAGGCGATCTCGGGTTCGACCTTGGGGTGGATGAGTTCGCTGGTTTTGACTTCACCGCCGTGCGGCACGGCGTAGTCCTCGGTCATGAAGCCGAACACGGGCGAGCTCACGCCCATCTGCTTCATCTTGGCGAACGAGGTGAGGCCGGCCTTGAGGCCCGCCAGCTGCAGACCACGTCCCTGCTTGCGCGCCAGGATGGCGGCCTGGATGGCGTAGGCGTCGTCCCAGTCCATGTCCGGGTGCTCGTCGGTGATCTTGGTGGTGTCGCGGGCCTGCAGCTGGCAGTTCTCCAGGTGCTCGGCCAGGGCGGCGATGGTGGCTTGCTTGAGTTTCATGGTGAGGGGCTCCGCAGGATCAGTGGAAGCGCACCGAGCACTCGCCCAGCCCGCCGATGGAGACGCGGAAGAAGTCGCCCTTGGCGGCCGGGAACATGGCGGCCAGCGCGCCCGAGAGCACCACCTCGCCGGCCTTGAGCGGAATGCCCAGGCGGCCCATGGTGTTGGCCAGCCAGGCCACGGCGTTCAGCGGCGAGCCCAGGGCGGCAGCACCGGCGCCGGTGGCCACCACCTCGCCGTTCTTCTCCAGCACCATGCCGCAGGTCTGCAGGTCCAGCGCCAGCGGGCTGACCGCACGGTCGCCCAGCACGAACACGCCGCACGAGGCGTTGTCGGCCACGGTGTCGGTGATCTTGATCTTCCAGTCGCGGATGCGCGAGTCGACGATCTCGAAGCAGGGCATCACGCACTCGGTGGCGGCCAGCACGTCGGACACGCCAACACCGGGGCCCATGAGGTCGCGCTTGAGCAGGAAGGCGATCTCGCCTTCGGCCTTGGGCTGGATCAGGGTCGAGATGTCGATGGCCTCGCCCTGGTTGACCACCATGGCGTCGGTCAGGTAGCCGAAGTCGGGCTGGTGCACGCCGAGCATGTTCATCACGGCGGCCGAAGTCACGCCGATCTTTTTGCCGACCACGCGCTCGCCGTCCTGCAGGCGGCGCTGCAGCATGCGCTCCTGGATGCGGTAGGCCTGCTCGATGCTGATGTCGGGGAAGCGCTTGGACAGCGGTTCGACGACCTGCCGGTCGCGCAACGCGGTGTAGAGCTCGTCGCCCAGGGTTTCGATGGAGATCATGGTGTCGCTTGTGGCTTTTTCAGGTGGAGGTCTTGGCGGACTGGGCGTCGGCTTCGGCAAGGAAGTTCGACACCAGTTGCGCGAAGCGCGCGGCGTGCTCGATCTGCGTCCAGTGGCCGCAGTGGCCGAACACGTGCAGCTGGCTGTTGGGGATCCAATGGCTCAGCGTCAGCGAAGTCTGCAGCGGGATCACCTGGTCCTCGCGGCCGTGCACGATGAGGGTCTCGTGCGGCAGCGCGCGAATGGCCGCTTCGGGGCTGGCCATGGCATCGACCCAGCGCTGGCGCGGAGCCGGGAACATGGCTGAGAAGGATTCCTGGAAACCGGGGCGGATGCTGGCCTGGTAGCGCAGTTCGGCCAGCTCGTCGGTCACCAGCGCGCGGCTGTGCGCGAAGATGTCCAGCAGCTGTTTCATGGTGGCCAGCGAGGGCTGATAGCCCCAGACGGCGTCCAGGCCCGGCGTGATGGGGAAGGGCACGCCGACCGAGCCCATCAGCACCAGGCGGCGCACGCGCTGCGGCGCGCGGATCGCCAGCGCCAGCGAGAGCGCGCCGCCGAAGCTGTTGCCGACCACATCGGCCTGCTCAACCCCCAGGGCGTCCATCACGTCGAGTGCCTGCTGCACCCAGGTGTCCATGTTGTAGCTGATGCCGGCCGGGCGGTCGGTGTAGCCGAAGCCCACCATGTCGGGCGCGATCACGCGGCGCTCCTGGGCGATGACCGGCATGGCCAGGCGCCAGTTGGCCCAGGCGCTCACGCCCGGGCCGGAGCCGTGGATGAACAGCACCGGCGGCTGGCCGGGCTTGGAGGCGCCGAGGTCGTGCACGTTGGAGTTGAACGCGCCCGTGCGGACGCTCAGCGCGATTTCAGGGTTGTGTGGGGC
>CALMYH010000143.1 GCA_937873395.1 uncultured Burkholderiales bacterium | reverse complement strand
CTGATCGAGACCCTGGCCGAGGCCGAGGACAACGAGATCATCAACGCCGAATCGCGCGTCATGCTCGAAGGTGTGATCCGCATCGCCGACATGACCGCCGGCGACGTCATGGTGGCGGCACCACGCATGGACGTGCTCAACATCGATGCGCCTTACGAAGAGCTGCTGCACACCGTCATCGACACGGCGCACTCGCGCTTTCCGGTCCACGAGGGCGAGCGCGAGAACATCATCGGCATCCTGCTGGCCAAGGACCTGCTGAAGTTGCAGCGTGCGCCGGAGCTCAACTTGCGAGCCCTGTTGCGTCCCGCCACCTTTGTGCCCGAGAGCAAGGGGCTGAACGACCTGCTGCGCGAGTTCCGCGGCAACCGCAACCACCTGGCCATCGTCATCGACGAGTTTGGTCGCGTGGCCGGCCTGATCACCATTGAGGATGTGCTGGAGGAAATCGTCGGCGAAATCGAGGACGAGTTCGATGTGCAGGAGGACGAGGGCGACATCTTCGCCCTGGCCGACAGCACCTGGCGGGTCGGTGGTGACACGCCCATCGAGCGCATCAACGAATCGTTCGGGCTGGAGCTGCCTGACGACGAGTTCGACACCATCGGGGGTCTGATCGCGCACCGCATGGGGCACGTGCCCAAGCGAGGCGAGACCTTCGACCTCGATACGCGCCGGTTTGTCGTGCTGCACACCAAAGGCGGGGCGGTACGCTGGTTCAAGGTCATGCCCCGACCCGAAGAAGCCTGAGAGGCAAGGGCATGAAGGAGCGGTCAGACGAGCCGGTACGCAGTCTCTTCGAATCTCTGCACTCGCCTTCGACCTTTTCCGCCATGAGCGGCCGGCCGCCCCGGCGGCGCCCGCGGGCCGGTGCCTGGCTCTGGTCGCTGTTCAGCCTGCTGGCGGGCCTCGTGCATGCCTTTTCCCTGGCCTGGCCCGTGGCGGCCTGGAGCCTGCCTGGCACAGCGGCCGGGCAGCCCTCGGGAATCTGGCAGCTTCTGGCCATGGGCGGTCTGGTGCTGGCCATGCAATGGTCCGACCGGGCAGGGCAGGCAGCCTGGCGCGCAGGCCTGTTTGCGACGGCCTGGCTGACGGGGACGTTCTGGTGGCTGTTCATTTCCATGCATACCTACGGCGGTCTGGCCCCCTGGCTGGCCGCAATGGCGGTGCTGGCGCTGGCCCTGGCGCTGTCGCTGTATTACGCGCTGGCGGCCTGCGCGATCTGGTGGTGGGCGCCGCGGCCGCGCTGGTTGCAGGCCTTGCTGTTTGCCTCCCTCTGGACACTGGCCGAGCTGGCGCGTGGTCGCTGGTTCACCGGATTTCCGTGGGGGGCGGCCGGGTACGCGCACATCGATCTGCTGGGCGCATGGGCGCCCTGGGTCGGGGTTTATGGCATGGGTTTCATCGCGGCTGTGCTGGCCTATGGCATGGCCACCGGGGTGACGGTGGCCGTTCGAACCGTCACTTGGCAGCTGCGCTCGCACCAGCGCTCCGAAGCCAGCCGCCGTGTCCGCGCTTCCCTGTTGTCCCGCCTCGGTCATGGCCTCGCGGCGCTGGGTCTGTGGGGGCTGCTGCTGGCCAGTCTTTGGACCGGTCCCGCCCTGCTCCAGCTGGGTCAGGCCGGCACGCGCGACCACGGCACCCTCAGCGTCTGGCTGTTGCAGGGCAACATTGCGCAGGATGAGAAGTTCGAGCCGGGCACCGGGGTGGCGGATGCGCTGGCCTGGTACCCGGGGCAGATCGCCGAGGCCTTGAGCCGGGCTGCGGCGGGGCTGCCGGCGCCGATGCTGGTGGTGGCTCCCGAAACCGCGATTCCCCTGCTGCCCCAGCAGCTGGGCGACACCTTCTGGAACCCCCTGCTGTCGGCTCTGGCGCGCCAGCCGGACGCTCCGCAGCCAGTGGGCGTGCTGCTGGGTTTGCCCTTGGGCAGTTACGAGCGCGGATACACCAATTCGGCCTGGGGGATGGATCCGGCGGCAGCGGCGCTCGCCCTGACCTCCGCCGGCGGGCCCGGTGATCTTCCGTTCTTTCGCTACGACAAGCACCATCTCGTCCCGTTCGGCGAGTTCATACCTCCCTTGTTCCGCTGGTTCACCCAGCTGATGAACATCCCGCTCGGCGACTTTGACCGGGGGCCATTGGCCCAGACGCCCTGGTCCTTCGCGGGTCAGCGCATCGCCCCCAACATCTGCTATGAAGACCTTTTCGGCGAAGAGCTGGCGGCCGGTTTCCTGGACGCCACGCAGGCCCCCACGGTGCTGGTCAACCTGAGCAACATCGGCTGGTTCGGCGACACGGTGGCCATCGACCAGCACCTGCACATCTCTCGCCTGCGTGCGATGGAGCTGGGCCGTCCCATGCTGCGGGCCACCAACACCGGGGCCACGGCGGTGATTGACCACACGGGTGGGGTCACCCACTTTTTGCCGCGCCTGACCCGGGGCCGGCTGGAGGCACAGGTGCAGGGGCGGGAGGGCCTGACGCCTTATGCCCGTTGGGCTTCGCGGTGGGGCCTCTGGCCCCTTTGGCTGGGGTGCATGGGCGTCGCTGCGGCCGTGGTGCTGGCCGGGCGGACCGGGTCGCGCCGGCACAAGCGCTGAAGCGGAAGGACGACCGAAGCGGGCGCCCCGTAAAATCGCACAGGTCTGCGCCTGCGGTGCGCGATCGCCCTTTTTCTCCTGCCCACCAGGCCGGCTTGCGCCGGCCGTTTCGCATGTTGACCTTCCAGCAAATCATCCTGACCCTGCAGTCCTACTGGGACCGACAGGGCTGCGCCCTGCTCCAGCCCTACGACATGGAGGTCGGCGCCGGCACCAGCCACACCGCCACCTTCCTGCGCGCGCTCGGCCCCGAGCCCTGGAAGGCGGCCTACGTGCAGCCCAGCCGCCGGCCCAAGGACGGGCGCTACGGCGAGAACCCCAACCGCCTGCAGCACTACTACCAGTACCAGGTGGTGCTCAAGCCCGCGCCCAGCAACATCCTGGAGCTGTACCTGGGCTCGCTCGAAGCGCTGGGCTTCGACCTGAAGAAGAACGACATCCGCTTCGTCGAGGACGACTGGGAGAACCCCACGCTGGGCGCCTGGGGCCTGGGCTGGGAAGTCTGGCTCAACGGCATGGAGGTCACGCAGTTCACCTACTTCCAGCAGGTCGGTGGCATCGACTGCAAGCCCATCACCGGCGAGATCACCTACGGCCTGGAGCGCCTGGCCATGTACCTGCAGGGCGTGGACAACGTTTACGACCTGGTCTATGCGCCCGGTCTCAAGTATGGGGACGTGTTCCACCAGAACGAGGTCGAGCAGTCGACCTACAACTTCGAGCATTCGGACGCCGACTTCCTGTTCACCGCCTTCGGTGCCCACGAGAAGCAAGCCAAACACCTGATCGAGCAGCAGCTGGCGCTGCCGGCCTATGAGCAGGTGCTCAAGGCGGCACACACCTTCAACCTGCTGGACGCGCGTGGCGCCATCTCGGTGACCGAACGCGCCGCCTACATCGGCCGCATCCGCAACCTGGCACGCAGCGTGGCCCAGGCCTACTACGAGAGCCGCGAGCGGCTGGGTTTCCCGATGGCCCCGCGCGAGTGGGTGGCCCAGATCGAGAAAAAAGCCGCCTGAGGAATCCCCCGGAATGACCACCAAGAACCTGCTCGTCGAGCTTTTTGTCGAAGAACTGCCCCCCAAGGCCCTGCGCAAGCTGGGTGAGGCCTTTGCCGGCACCCTGGCCGATCAGCTGCGTGCCCTGGGGCTGGCCGGTCCCGACTCGGTCGTGACACCCTACGCCTCGCCGCGCCGCCTGGCCGCCCACATCAGCCATGTCTGGCTCAAGGCCGAGGACAAGGCGGTGCAGCAAAAGCTCATGCCCGCCTCGGTCGGCCTGGGGGTCGATGGCCTGCCCACGCCCGCGCTGATCAAGAAACTGCAGTCGCTGGGCGCCGACACCTCCGACCCCAAAACCCTGCTGGCCGCCCTGAAGCGCCAGGGGGATGGCAAGGCCGAGGCCCTGTTCTGGGACAGCCTGGTCACGGGCGCCACGCTGGACGCGGGCCTGCAGAAGGCGCTGGACGAGGCGATCCGGCTGCTGCCCATCCCCAAGGTCATGACCTACCAGCTGGAGAGCGATTGTGAGCTGCCCGGCTGGAGCAGTGTGCACTTCGTGCGCCCGGCGCACGGTCTGGTGGCGCTGCACGGCGAAACCGTGGTGCCGGTGCGGGCGCTGGGCCTGCGGGCCGGCAACACCACCCGGGGCCACCGTTTCGAGGCGCGCCAACCGGTGCTGGAAATCACCAACGCCGACGCCTATGCCCAGACGTTGCGCGACGATGGCGCGGTGATCGCCAGCTTCGCCGAGCGCCGTGCCGAGATCGAGCGCCAGCTGGCCGCGCGTGCCGCCGAGGTGGGGGACGGCTGCCGGCCGATCGAGGACGAGGCCCTGGTCGATGAGGTCACCGCCCTGGTCGAGCGACCGAACGTGCTGGTCTGCGAATTCGAGAAGCAGTTCCTGGATGTGCCGCAGGAGTGCCTGATCCTGACCATGAAGGCCAACCAGAAGTACTTCCCGCTGCTGGACGCGCAGGGGCGGCTGACGAACCGCTTCCTGGTGGTCAGCAACATCCGGCCCGACGACGCCAGCGCCGTGACCGGCGGCAACGAGCGCGTGGTGCGCCCGCGCCTGGCCGACGCGAAGTTTTTCTTCGATCAGGACCGCAAGAAGACGCTGGACAGCCGCGTCGATGGCCTGTCCAAGGTGGTCTACCACAACAAGCTGGGCACCCAGGGCGAGCGTGTCGAACGCGTGCGGGCGATTGCAAGAGCCATCGGCGAGCAGATCGGGGGCGCGGCGCTGGCTGCCAGCGCCGACACCGCGGCCCGCCTGGCCAAGACCGACCTGCTGACCGACATGGTGGGCGAGTTCCCGGAGCTGCAGGGCATCATGGGGGGCTATTACGCGCGCCACGACGGCCTGTCCGAAGACATCGCCTTTGCCATCGAGGACCACTACAAGCCACGTTTTGCCGGCGACGAACTGCCGCGCACCCCGACCGGTGTGGTGGTGGCGCTGGCCGACAAGCTGGAGACCCTGGTGGGCATGTTCGGCATCGGCAACCTGCCGACCGGCGACAAGGACCCGTTTGCGTTGCGGCGCCATGCGCTGGGAGTGATCCGCATGCTGGTCGAGAAGGACCTGCCGCTGGACCTGGCTGCCTTGGTGGCCGGTGCAGCGCCGGTGTTCGGTGAGAGGATCACCGACGCAAGCCTTGCCCTGACGGACTTTGTTTTTGACCGCCTGGCCGGCAGCCTGCGCGAGCAGGGCTTCAGCGCCCAGGAGGTCGATGCCGTGCTGGCCCTGCGCCCGCAGCGGCTGGCCGAGGTGGCCCAGCGCCTGCAGGCCGTGCGCGCCTTTGCGGCCCTGCCCGAGGCGCCCGCGCTGGCGGCCGCCAACAAACGCATCGGCAACATCCTCAAGAAGTCCGAGGGCGAAGGGGCCACGGTCAACCCGGCGCTGTTCGCGGAAACGGCCGAAAAAGACCTCTACGCCGCCATGCAGGCCACGTTGCCCGCTGCCAACGCGAAATTCGAGGCCGGTGACCACACCGCCAGCCTGCAGGCGCTGGCCGCCTTGCGTGGGCCGGTCGATGCGTTCTTCGACGGCGTCATGGTCAATGCCGATGACCCCGCGCTCAAGGCCAACCGCCTGGGGTTGCTGAAGTCGCTGCACGAGGCCATGAACCGCGTGGCCGATCTGTCTCGCCTGGCAACATGAAAGCAATGATGGCCCCCACGCTCCGCGGCCCCAGCACCATCTGAGGAGTACGGCATGAAGCTGATCATCCTGGACCGCGACGGCACGCTCAACCGCAACCGCGACGACTACGTGGCTTCGCCCGAAGAGTGGGAGCCGCTGCCGGGCGCGCTGGAGGCGGTGGCCCGGCTGAACCAGGGCGGCTGGCGCGTGGTGCTGGCGACCAACCAGAGCGGCCTGGGCCGGGGCATGTTCGACATGGCGTCGCTCAACGCCATTCACGCCAAGATGCACCGCCTGCTGGCCGCAGCCGGTGCGCGGGTCGAGGCGGTGTTCTTCTGCCCCCACGCCCCGGAAGACCACTGCAGCTGCCGCAAGCCGGCGCCCGGCCTGTTTCACCAGATCGGCGAACGCTTCAACCTGCCTCTGACGGCCATGCCCGCCGCAGGCAACGCCCTGCGGCATGTGCAGGCGGCGGCCGCAGCGGGCTGTCCGACCCACTTGCTGCTGACCGGAAAGTCCGAACACCTGCGCGGGCGTGTCGGCCAGGCCGCCGATGCCGACCTGGCCACGCTGCTGCCCGAACTGCCACCAGGCACGCTCCTGCACGATGATCTGTCGGCCTTTGTCGACTGGTTGCTGGCCCAGGAAGCGCTGGCGCCAGAGCCTACCCCCACGGCCGCCGGCTGAGCCCGGTGGTCCATTGACACACGTTTGCCTGTTTCACGGTCCGATTTCATGAACCTGCTGCGCTCGCTTCTTCATATGCTGGTCATGGTGGTCACCGTGGTTCCGTGGGCCATCGCGGTCCTGCTGGCAGCACCCTTCCTCAACAGCACGCGGATCTACTGGATGTGTGTGGGCTGGTTGCGGGTGGCAGTTCGCAGCGGTGAACTCATCCTGGGCATCCGCAATCGCATCACCGGCTATGAAAACCTGCCGGTGGGCAGCACCGCCCCGGCCATCCTGCTGGTCAAGCACCAGTCGACCTGGGAAACCTTCTGCATGCCCACGCTGATGCCGCATCCACTGGCCTACGTGTTCAAGAAGGAGCTGCTTTATGTTCCGTTTTTTGGTTGGGCCATGGCCAGGATGGACATGATCCACATCGACCGCAGCAAGCGGGCCGAGGCGTTCAACAAGGTGGTCAATCAGGGGCAGCGCCTGCTGGACCAGGGCACCTGGGTGATCATGTTTCCCGAAGGCACCCGCATTGCCCGCGGGCAGCAGGGAACCTACAAAAGCGGGGGCACGCGCCTGGCGGTGGCCACCGGAGCACCGGTGATTCCCGTCGCGGTGACCTCCGGGCGCTGCTGGCCCCGCAAGGCCCTGATCAAGCGGCCCGGCACGGTGGACTTCTCCATCGGCAAGCCGATCCCCAGCCAGGGGCGTGAACCGGATGAATTGATGCGTGAGGTCGAGGCCTGGATCGAGGCCGAGATGCGGCGCCTGGACCCGGAGGCCTATCGGTGAGCGCGCCGGCGCCGATGCAGCGCTTTGTGCAGCTCGCGCTGGATTTCCTGTCGGGTGCCGATGCGCCCGCGGCTGAGCCGCCGCCCCGGCGTGTGCAAGACCCGTCGCCGGGGGTGCCGGCCGAGCCCATGGAGGTGGTCTTTCAGCCGGGCGTCTGGCGACATCCGCGCGCCAACCGGCGGGTGCAGCTGGCCGGTTGCGAAGTCGCCTATGAGTTCAAGCGGGGCAAGCGCCGCACCATCGGGCTGTCGGTCAGCCAGGAGGGTCTGAGCGTGCGTGCCCCACGCTGGACGACCGTCGGCGAGGTGGACAGTCTGTTGTTCAGCAAGTCGGACTGGGTGCTCGACAAGTTGCAGCGGGCGCGCGAACGCTCGCAGCAGCTGGCGCAGGCGCGCACCGTGTGGGCCGATGGCGCGCCATTCGACTGGCTCGGGCGACGGGTGTTGCTGCGGCTGGACCCCACCCATGACTTTCGCCAGGCGGGCGCCGTACTGGAGAGGGCCGACATGTCGGCAGATGATTCGGAGCAGGCACTCATCCTGCGCCTGGGCCTGTCGGTGCTGGCCAGCGAGGCGCAGATCCGCGATGCTGCCCAGGCCTGGCTGATGCGCGAGGCACGGCGGGTGTTCGAGGAGCGACTGGCGCACTTCGCGCCCTTGCTCGGTGTGCAATGGCGCGTGCTGCGCCTGTCCAGCGCCGGCACCCGATGGGGCAGCGCCAGTGCCGACGGCACCATCCGGCTGAACTGGCGGCTGGTCCACCTGAGCCTGGACATGATCGACTATGTCGTGGTGCACGAGCTGAGCCACCTGCGCCACATGGACCACAGCCCGCAGTTCTGGGACGTGGTGGCCAGTGTCATGCCCGACCATGCCGCGCGCCGCCGGGCGTTGCGCGAGTCGCCCCTGGCGGCCGGCGGCTGAGGTGGCCGCCCCGGGGGCGCTCAGACGTCGGGCAGCACGGCAGTGACCTCGATCTCGATCTTGGCCCGGTCTTCCATGAGGCCGGCGACCTCGATGCAGGTCATGGCCGGGAAGTGCTTGCCCATGACCCCGCGGTAGACCGTGCCCAGCTCGCGCAGGCGGCTGTTGTATTCGTCGCGGTCGATCACATACCAGGTCATGCGCACCATGTGCTCGGGGCCGGCGCCGGCGCAGGCCAGCACCTCGCGGATGTTCATCAGGGTCTGTCGTGTCTGGTCGATGAAGTCGTCGCTTTCGAAGACCTGGGCGCCGTTCCAGCCGATCTGGCCCCCGACAAAGACCAGCGTGCCGCGTGCGGCCACGCCGTTGGCGTAGCCCTTGGGTTGCGCCCAGCCGGGCGGTTGCAGGATGTTCATGCGGAGTCCTTGGCCATCTGGCGCAGGGCAAAGCGTTGCAGCTTGCCGGTTTCGGTGCGGGGCAGGCGCTCGACGAAGAGCACCTGACGCGGGTATTTGTAGGGGGCCAGCTTGTGCTTGACGTGGTCCTGCAGGGCCTTGACCTGTGCGGCGTCGGCCGGTTCTCCGGGCTTGAGCACCACATAGGCGAGGATGACCATGCCGCGTTCTTCGTCGGGCTTGCCGACCACGCCGCACTCGGCCACTGCGGGGTGCAGCAGCAGGCAGGCTTCGACCTCCGGGCCGGCCACGTTGTACCCGGCGGTGATGATCATGTCGTCGGTGCGCGCCTGGTAGACGAAGTAGCCGTCTTCGTCCTGCAGGAAGGCGTCGCCGGGGAAGTTCCAGCCATCCTGGACATAGTTGGCCTGGCGGGCGTCGTCCAGGTACTTGCAGCCGGTCGGCCCCTTGACCGCCAGCCGGCCGACCTGGCCGCGCGGCAGCTCCTGCCCGTCATCATCCACGATCTTGGCCTGGTAGCCCGGGACCACCTGGCCGATGGCGCCGCGTTTCACGTGCTCGGGGGCAGCGGAAATGAAAATGTGGAACATCTCGGTGGCGCCGATGCCGTCGAGCATCTCGATGCCGCTGGCTTCTTTCCACAGCTGGCGCGTGGCGTCGGGCAGGCCCTCGCCCGCGCTCACGCTGATGCGAAGCCTCCCGATGCCCAGCTGCTTGGCAAAGGGTGCCATCTGGCGGTAGAAGGTGGGCGCGGTGTAGCAGATGGTGGCGCCCACCTGGCCGATCAGCCGGACCATGGCTTCGGGCGTGTAGGGGATGCTCGGAAAGTAGACCGAGGCGCCGGCCCACATGGGGAACACCAGCAGTCCGCCCAGGCCGAAGGTGAAGGCCAGCGGAGGCGAGCCCATGACGATGTCGTCGGCGGTGGCGCGCAACACGTGGCGGGGCCAGGTCTCGCAGGCCGCGATCAGGTCGCGGTGGGTGTGCACCGCGGCCTTCGGGCTGCCGGTGGTGCCGGAGGTGAAGGCCAGCAGCGCGATGTCGTCGGCGCTGGTGGGGCAGGGCGTGATGCTGTCGCTGGTGTGGCGGGCCAGGGCTTCCAGTGAGTCCGGCAGCACCACCGCGGCGTCGCCGGTGTTGAACAGGCGCAGCGGCAGGTTGGCCGTGTCCGGGCTCTGCGCCAGCGCGGTCCTGAGCTCGTCCTGCAGCTTCACGTCACACAGCGCGGCCGACGGCCGGGCCTTGTCGACGATGGCCTTGAGCTCGGTGGCGCGCAGCAAGGGCATGGTGGCCACCGCGATCAGACCGCTTTGCACCACGCCCAGCCAGGCCAGCGCCATGGCCACCGAGTTGCCGCCGCGCAGCAGCACCCGGTTGCCGGGCTGCAGGCCCAGGCCCATCAGCACCTGGGCGATGCGGTTGACCTCGGCGCGGGCCTGGGCGTAGGTGAGCGTGCGTTCGTCGCTGCGCAGGAAGGGCCGGTCGGCATGGCCGTGGTCGATCGCCCGATCGAACAGCCATTGCACCGCGTTGAGCTGCGCCGGCAGCGCCTGCAGTTCCGGCAGGTCGTAGCGCATATCTGGCCACTGATCTCGCGGGGGAAGACGGTCGTGCACGAAGCGGTCGGTCTGAGCGGAAGGGTGAGGGGCCATGTCGGTCTCCGGGTCAGGCCTTCAGGGCGTGTTTGCCGAGGATGAGCAGCTGCACCTCGCTGGCGCCCTCGTAGATGCGCAGCGAGCGGATGTCGCGGTAGAGGTGTTCGACCACGTTGCCCACCTGCACGCCGCGCCCGCCGAACATCTGCAGCGCCATGTCGATGACTTTCTGGGCGTGTTCGGTGGCGGTGAGCTTGGCGCTGGCCGCGGCGGCTGTGTAGGCCGGTGTGCCCGCACCGCTGGTGCTGCTGCGGTCCCGCATCCAGGCGGCGCGGTAGGTCAGCAGGGCGGAGGCGTCGATGAGGGCGCTCATTTCACCCAGCCGGGCCTGGGTGAGCTGGAAGTCGGCCAGGGTCTGGCCGAACATCTGGCGCTTCTTCGCGTGGGCGACCGCCTCCGCAAAGGCGCGGCGCGCCATGCCCAGGGCCGCAGCGGCCACCGAGGCGCGGAAGATGTCCAGTGTCTGCATGGCGAGCTTGAAGCCGCCGTTGACGCTGCCGACCAGCGCATGCTGACCCACGCTGCAGCCGCTGAAGCTGAGCGTGGCCAGCGGGTGCGGCGCCATCACCTGGATGTGGGCGCTGGTGTCCAGGCCGGGCGTGTCGGCGTCGACGATGAAGGCACTGATGCCGCGTGCCCCGGCGTCGGGGTCGGTCTTGGCGAAGGTGAGGTAGAAGTCGGCCATGCCGCCGTTGCTGATCCAGGTCTTCTGGCCGTCGAGTTGCCAGCCGCCGCCGGTGGGCGTGGCCTGCAACCGCATGGCGGCCACATCCGAGCCAGCCTCGGGCTCGCTGAGTGCGAAGGCGGCGATCTTTTGGCCGGTGGCCACCGCCGGCAGGTAGCGCGCCTGTTGTGCCGGTGTGCCCGCCAGGGTGATGGCGCCGCTGCCCAGTCCCTGCATGGCGAAGGCGAAGTCGGCCAGGGGTGAATGGTAGGCCAGGGTCTCGCGCAGGATCACCAGCGCACGCGAATCGAGGGCGGGCAGGGCGCCGCCGTGCGCCTCGGGCACACAGTAGCGCAGCCAGCCTGCCGAGCCGAGGCGCTGCACCCAGTCGCGGCAGGCGGCGCGATCGTCGGTCTCATCGACACGCTGCTCGCGCGCCCAGGCCACCAGGCCGTTGGCCAGGGCGCGGTGCGCGTCGTCGAAGAAGGGCAGTTCGAGGTGCGCGGTCGGTGCCAGCGCGCCGTGTGGGTGGGGGTGTTCAAAGGCAACCATCAACGGCTCCAGGGGCTAGTCACCTTCGAACTGCGGGCGCTGCTTGGCCGCAAAGGCCTCGTAGGCGCGCCGGAAGTCCTGGGTCTGCATGCAGATGGCCTGGGCCTGGGCTTCGGCCTCGATGGCCTGGTCCAGCGTCATGGCCCATTCCTGGTGCAGCATGGTCTTGGTCATGCCGTGGGCGAAGGTCGGTCCGTTGGCCAGCATGGAGGCGAGCTTGCGGGCAGCGGGCAGCAGGGCTTCGCTGTCGTGCAGCGCATTGAAGAAGCCCCAGGCCTGGCCTTCCTGAGCGGTCATGGCGCGACCGGTGAACAGCAGCTCGCTGGCGCGGCCCTGGCCGATCATGCGCGGCAGCAGGGCGCAGGCCCCCATGTCGGCACCGGCCAGGCCGACGCGGGTGAACAGAAAGGCGACGGTGGCCGAGGGCGTACCCAGGCGCATGTCGGAGGCCAGCGCCATCATGGCGCCGGCCCCGGCACACACACCGTCCAGGGCCGCGATGACCGGCTGAGGACAGGCGCGCATGGCGCTGACCAGGGCACCCGTCATGCGGGTGAAGGCCAGCAGCTCGGGCATGCTCATCTTCGTGAGCGGGCCGATGATCTCGTGCACGTCGCCGCCCGAGCAGAAGTTGCCGCCGGCACCGGTGACCACCACCGCCTTGATGTCGGTGGCGCGCTGCAGGCCCAGGAACCAGTCGCGCAGCTCGGCGTAGGAATCGAAGGTCAGCGGGTTCTTGCGTTCGGGCCGGTTCAGCGTGACGGTGGCCACACCGTCCTGCACGCTGAGGGAAAAGTGGGTCGGCTGCTCGCCACCGACAGCGCGGTACTGACCGCGCATGGGGTTGTGGTCGGGGATGGGGTGTTTCATTCGAGGTCCAGTTGGTGTTGCTTGACCTTGCCCAGCAGCTTGTGCAGCTGGTCGAGTTCACGCGGGGACAGGCCTTCGAAGGCCTGCACAATCCATTGCTCGTGCTGCTCGGCCATGCGCTCGAAGCTGCGTCGCCCCTCAGGGGTGAGACGGACCAGAAAAGCCCGGCGATCGCCTTCGACGTTCACACGCTCGACCAGGCCCTCGGCCACCAGTTGGTCGGTGATACCGGTGACGTTGCCGCCGGTGACCATCAGGCGCAGGGAAAGCTCCTTCATCTTCAGACCTTCGGGGTGGCGTTCCAGCTGGGCCATCAGGTCGAAGCGCGGCAGGGTGGTGTCGAACTGTTCCCGCAGTCCGACCCGGACCCGCTTCTCGATCAGCTGCGAGCAGGTCAGCAGGCGCAGCCACAGCCGCAAGGCCTGGGCATGCTCGCTGTGGGCACGCGCTTCCAGGTCGAGGGATTCGGTGTTCATGTCATTTAGTTTAGGTCTAAATTAAACAAGAGCCACCGGGGAAACCCTGAGGACCCCCGGACGGCAAAACAGGCGCGCAGGAATTGATCCAGATCGGGTCAGGCGCCCGGGTTTGATGCAAGAATGAAAACATGCGCGGTGCCCGTGGATTCTCGGGCCCGGGTTGGGGCCGTGGCCTGTCCTCGGCGCCTTGTTCCGTCAACCATCCAGGAGAACCGAATGAACCCGTACCGATTCAAATCCAGAGACACCGGGGATGTGGTGATGCTGCATCACACCGGCAAACGTGTGTTGCAGATTCTGGGCAAGGATCCCGATGCGCCCGGCATCATCCTGGCTGAGCAGATGCCGGCGGCCGTTGCCGCGCTTCAGGACGCGATCTTGCAGGAAGAGGCCGAACAGCAGCGCCAGAAAGAAGAGGCACAGGCGAAGGGAGAACTGCCACCGGAGTTCGAGGTGGTCAGCTTGCGCATGCGCTGTGCTCCGTTGTTCGAGATGATGGAACGCTGCCAGAAAGCTGGCGTGGAGATCGTCTGGGGCGTTTGAGAGGGGAGGGGCGGCAGCTGCCGACCCCCTCGCCTTCGGGGTCAGTCCACGCGGGCGCCCGATGCCCGGACCACGGGTTCCCACTTGGCGAGTTCCGCCTCGATCAGTTTGGCGAACTCGGCCGGCGTGTTGCCGCTAGGAATCGCCCCCAGGGCTGTGAGCCGGGCGCTGATTTCAGGCAGCTTCAGTGCCTTGGCGGTTTCCTCCTGGAGTCGGCCCACGATGTCGGCCGGGGTGCCCGCGGGAGCGAGCAGCCCGAACCAGGAGCTGGCTTCGAAGTCGGGTTGCCTGATCGCCTCGGCGACGGTCGGCAGGTCTGGCAGCGCCTGGGAGCGGACGGAGCTGGTCACCGCGAAGGCCTTGAGCGTGCCGGCCTGGATATGCGGCATGGCCGAAGGCAGGTTGTCGAACATCACGTCCATGGTGCCGGCCAGCAGGTCGCGAATGGCGGGCGCCGATCCCCGGTAGGGAATGTGCGTCATGAACACGCCGTTCTTGGCCTTGAACAGCTCGCCGGCCAGGTGAATGGACGTGCCGTTGCCGCTGGAGGCCATGTTGAGCTTGCCCGGGTTGGCCCTGGCGTAACGGATGAAATCCTGCACCGACTGGATGCCCAGTCGCTGGGCCGTGGCGGCGTTCATGACCATCACATTGGGCACACCGGCCACCAGAGTGATGGGTGCGAAGTCCTTCTGAGGGTCGTAGGGCAGGCGTGCGTAGAGCGATTTGTTGATGCCATGTGTGCCCACCGTGCCCATGAGCAGGGTATAGCCGTCACCGGGTGATTTGGCCACATGGTCGGCGCCGATGTTGCCGCCTGCACCTCCCCGGTTGTCGACGATGAACTGTTGTCCGAAGGCCTTGGAGAGTTCGGGCGCCAGCAGGCGGGCCAGGATGTCGGTGGTGCCGCCCGGTGCAAAAGGCACCACGATGCGGACCGGTTTGGTGGGCCAGCCGCTCTGGGCCAGGGTCGCGCCAGGCAGGGCCAGGGCGGCCGACAGGGTGATGAGGGTGCGACGGGAAATGCTCATGAACGTCTCCTTCTGATGGCTTCGATCTGTGGGCGCAACGCCAGGCCGATGGTGATGCCCAAGGCCTGGGCAGCGTCGTTGGCGTGGCTGACCACGCCATCGGTCAATGTACTCGCGGCCTGTCCGATGCGGGCGCTCGTGTGCGACACCGAGCAAGCGGCCAGCCCTTGTGCCTGCAACAGATCCAGGCCGGCAATGCCTGCCCGGTCCTTGCCGACCCCGGCGTCGTTGAACACCGACAGGCAAGGCCGTGTGGCAGCCGCATAACGGGCAGAGCTGAGGCCTCCGTGTGAGCCGCTCAAAGCAATGCAGCCCGCATCGGCGGGCTGCAACTCGGTGATCGAATCCACCACCCGCAGGAGCACCGGCTCCGCGGGCGGTGTCTGGGGCGTGGATTCAGTCGGCAAACTGGCCGGCCGCCTCGATGACGGCCTTGAGCTTGGTGATCTGGTCCGCCACAAAGGTCTTGTGGCCGGCTGGCGTGACGCGGTTGTCGCGCGCCACCAGGGCGCCGAGCGCCGCCTGCTTCTGGATGAACTCGGGGTCCTTGAGGGCCACCTGCAGGGCATCGTTCAGGCGCTTGGTGATCTCGGCCGGCGTGCCCTTCGGCGCGTACATGCCGTGCCAGATGGTCAGGTCGAAGCCACGCAGGCCCATTTCCTGCAGCGAGGGATAGTCCTTGAGCAGCTTGTGGTCATCCAGGCGCTTGGCCGTGGTCACGGCGAACGCCTTGACGCGACCGGCTTCGATCTGGCTGGTGGTGTTGGTGGTCTGGTCGCACATGACGTCCACCTGGCCACCGATCAGGTCGTTCATGGCCGGGGCCGTGCCGCGGTAGGCGATGGTGGTCATGGACTTGTCGAGCTTGACCGCCGACTGCCACATCAGGCCGCACAGGTGCGAGGCCGACCCGAGACCGGCATGGGCCAGGTTCAGCTTGCCCTGGTTGGCGCGGATGTAGTTCTCGAAGTCGCGGTAGGTGTTGGCCGGCAGTTTGGGCGAACCCAGCAGGGTCATGGGCACGTCGTTGATGATGCCCAGGTACTCGAAGTCTTCGAGGGCGTTGAACTGCAGGCGGCGGTACAGGCCGGCTGTGGCGGCCATGCCGATGTGCCAGACCAGAAGCGTGTGGCCGTCCGGTGCAGCCCGGGCCACCCGGGTCGCACCGATGGTGCCGCCGGCACCGGCGGCGTTTTCCACCACGATGGTGGCGCCACCCAGCGGCTTGCGCATGGCCTCGGCCAGCTGGCGGGCCACCAGGTCGGTGGGACCCCCGGCGGCAAACGGAACCACGATGGTGATCGGTTTGCTGGGGAAAGACTGGGCGAATGCACTGCCGGCCACGGCAACGGTGGCGGCGAGAGCCAAGAGCTTCTTCATGCGGGTACTCCTTCGGTTGACAACCCCCGCATGGTATACCCGGCCGGGGGACGGGCCATCGCGGAAATTACGTAGCCACCCAGGCGGGAAAACCCTTTGTTCCCCACGACGCCTGTGTTCGTTACTGGTAGCTGCGGGCGTCCTCGATGACCTTGCCGTCGTTGGGGAGACTGCCGGGCGAGAGCACCTCGACTTCGCCCCGGAGTTTCGTCACCTCCCGGATGGCTTCGCCGACACGATGCTGGAAGCTGTCGGGTCCGGAGCAGTCGGTCTCCACCTTGAGCGTCATCCGGTCGTTGGCCATCTCGCCGGATACCACCAGGCGGGCGCGCAGGATTTCGGGGAAACGCCGCACGATCTCGGCCACCTGGGACGGATGGACGAACATGCCCTTGATCTTGGTGGTCTGGTCGGCCCTTCCCATCCAGCCCTTGATGCGGGGCGCGGTGCGTCCCGTGGGACAGGAGCCAGGCAGGATGGCCGACAGGTCGCCGGTGCCGAAACGGATCAGCGGGTAGGCCGGATTCAACGTGGTGACCACCAGCTCGCCGACTTCACCGTCGGGCACCGGATCGCCGGTGCCGGGACGGACGATCTCGACGATCACGTTTTCGTCCAGCACCAGGCCTTCGCGGGCAGTCGTCTCGTAGGCCACCAGGCCCAGGTCGGCGGTGGCGTAGGTCTGAAATACCTCGACCCCGCGCTCCCTGAACCAGCCGGTCAGGCTGGGCGGGCAGGCCTCGCCACCCACCGAAGCCTTTTTGAGCGAGGGGAGTTCGATGCCGGTCTCGGCCGCCTTCTCCAGCAGGATGCGCAGGAAGCTCGGGGTGCCGGTGTAGGCGTCCGGGCGCAATTCGCCCATGGCTTCAAGCTGCTGTTCGGTCTGGCCGGTCCCGGCCGGAAACACGGTGCAGCCTACCGCGAGCGCCCCGGATTCCAGGATGAAGGCGCCGGGCGTCATGTGGTAGCTGAAGCTGTTGTGCACCAGGTCACCTGACCGGAATCCGGCAGCAAACAGGGCGCGGCCGCTCCTCCAGTAGTCGCGAGCGGGACCTTCGGGTTCGTAGATCGGGCCCGGGGAGGCGAAGATCCGCTGCATCTGGGGACCTCGCACCACGGCCGAGAAGCCACCAAAGGCATCACCACCCGCCTTGCGGCTGTCCTTCTGACGTTGCAGAAGTTCGGATTTTCGGGTCACCGGCAAGCGGGCCAGGGCCTCGCGGCTGTTCACGCCGGCCGGATCCACGTCCTGGAGCAGATCGGCGAAGGCCGCGGTGCCGGACTTGGCATGGGCCACCTGCTTCGCCAGCGCAGCCATTTGAGCAGCCTCCCGCTCCGCGGGCGATCGGGTTTCCAGGGCGTCGAAGTGTTCGGTCATGGCGAAAACCACAGAGGTGAGGGTGAGGTGTCTTCAGTCGAGAACACCGCGAAACCGGCTTCGCCGGGCCGCAGGTGTTGCCCCCTTGAGGGGGTGACGCCGCAGGCGGCGCGGGGGTGGGGCAAGTTCAGCGGCGCGGGCAGATCAGGCCAGCCAACGCTTCCTGCGCTTGTAGCTCTTGACGTCCTTGAAGCTCTTGCGTTCGCCGCCGCCCATGCCCAGGTAGAACTCCTTGACGTCCTCGTTGTTGCGCAGGTCTTCCGCCTTGCCGTCCATCACAATGCGACCCGACTCCATGATGTAGCCGTAGTCGGCGTAGCGCAGCGCCATGTTGGTGTTCTGCTCGGCCAGCAGGAAGGTGACCTTTTCCTTCTGGTTCAGATCTTTCACGATCTCGAACACCTCTTCCACGATCTGCGGCGCCAGTCCCATGGACGGTTCGTCCAGCAGCACCACGTTCGGGTTGGCCATCAGGGCACGGCCGATGGCACACATCTGCTGCTCGCCCCCGGAGGTGTAGGCCGCCTGGCTGGTGCGGCGGGTTTTCAGGCGCGGGAAGTAGTTGTAGACCTTCTCCAGGTTCCGGTCGACTTCGGCCTTGTCCTTGCGGGTGTAGGCACCGGTCAGGAGGTTCTCCTCGATGGTCAGGTGGGCAAAGCAGTGGCGGCCCTCCATCACCTGCACCACCCCGCGCTGGACCAGGTCGGCCGGCGTCAGGTTTTCGATGCGTTCGCCGCGCAGTTCGATGCTGCCCTTGGTGACCTCACCCCGCTCGCCCTTGAGCAGGTTCGAGACCGCGCGCAGCGTGGTGGTCTTGCCGGCGCCGTTGCCACCCAGGATGGCGGCGATCTGCCCTTCGGCGACCTGCAGCGAGACGCCTTTGAGGACCAGGATCACGTGGTTGTAGATGACCTCGATGCCGTTGACGTTGAGAACGATATTGGGATTGCTCATGATGTGTTCCTGCTGGACCATTCGCAAGGCGCGGCAAGCCGGCCTTGCGAATGGCGGCTGAAGTCAGCCGCGAAACCCGCCGAAGCGAGGGGCCCCGTCAAGGGGCACCGCGGAACCGGCTTTGCCGGGCCGCAGGTGCCGCCCCCTTGAGGGGGTGACGCGCCGCAGGCGCGGCGCGGGGGTGGGTCATGACTGGCAGTCGGACGGAGCCCGGCGCGTCAGGTTCTTCTCGCGCGCATACTGGTCAGCCGAAGCCTTGACCATCGGACGGATGATCTGCTCGTCGGCCTGCAACCAGTCGGACGCCCACTCGAAACCGTTGCCGGTCCAGGTGTGGACACGCGCCCATGCCGCGCCCATGTGGTCGTTGCACGAGGTGGAAATGGGGCCCCGCAGCACGCCCTTGAAGCCCAGCTGGTCCAGACGGGCCTGGGTGATGTTCAGGTTCTCATAGCCCCAGCGTGCCTGCTCGGGGGTGATGTGCTTGCCCTTGCCGAACTTTTCCTGGGCGCGGAACACACCCTCGGTCGCCAGCATGGCACCCACGACACCGCGCATGTAGAGCACATCGCCCACTTCGGTGCGCGGGCCGGTGCCCTGACCCTTGTCGTGGACCTGGCTCAGGATGGCCTTGACCACGTCGGAGTTCTTCTCGGCGCCGTGCTGCATCATGACGGCGTTGTAGCCGCGGGCGGCCTGGCCGATGTCACGCAGATCGGGTTCGGCGCCCGACCACCAGGTGCCGATCATCTTCTCACGCGGGTAACCCACAGCGGCGGCTTCCCGGATGGCGGTGGGGGTCATCACACCCCAGGTCTGCAGAATCACCCAGTCGGGGCGCGACTGGCGGACCTGCAGCCAGATGGCCTTCTGCTCCACGCCCGGTGCGGGAATGGGCAGCAACTGGAGCGTGAAGCCGTGCATGGCCGCGCGCTCCTGAAGGATGGGCAGCAATTCCTTGCCGAAGGGGCTGTCGTGGAAGCCCACGGCAATGCGCTTGCCGCGCAGCTTGTCCCAGCCACCTTCCTTGTTGGCGATATGGCGCAGGGCCACGTCGCCCGCCACCCAGTAGTGACCGATCAGCGGGAAGTTCCACTTGAAGATGCCGCCGTCGGCCGAGTCGCTGCGGCCGTAACCGGAGGTGATCAGGGGGATCTTGTCGGCGGCGACCTTTTCGGTCAGGGCGAAGGTGATGCCGGTGGACAGCGGCTGGTAAACCGTGGCGCCACCGTGTCTGCCCTTGGTGCGTTCGTAGCACTCCACGCCCCGGTCGGTGGCGTAGGCGGTTTCGCATTCTTCCACCAGGGTCTGGACGCCGTTGATGCCGCCGCGGGCGTTGACCAGCTTCATGTAGTCGGCGTAGCCGTTGGCCCAGGGCGTGGCGTTGGGTGCCACCGGACCCGTGCGGCCGGTCAGGCTGGGAAAGAACTGCACGGTCTGGGCGTGCACGGCCGGGACCACCAGAGCGGTGCTCAGCGTGGCGACGGCCATCGAAACGGACAGGGCGAGGTTGCGTAGCTTCATGCGTTTGTCTCCTAAAGAAAAGTGAGCCACTGAAAGAACACCAAGACACTCAGTAAAGCGCGACGGGCCGGTTGGCACATCGGGCGTTTCACCTAGGGGCTTGCCCGGGAAAAAGTCGTTCGAACATCAATGCGGGAAGGGCCACAGCCTCAGTTTCTGCTTGCCCACGCTCCAGAGTTTGGCCAGGCCGTGTGGCTCCTTGATCAGGAACCACACGATCAGGGCACCGAAGATCATGAACTCGGCGTGGGACACCATGGCGGTGGAGATCGAGATGCCGAACACCCCCCCGGCCCAGGGCAGGAACTGGTTCAGGAAAATGGGCAGGACGATGATGAAGGCAGCGCCGAAGAAACAGCCCATGATCGAGCCCAGGCCCCCGATGATGACGATGAACAGCAGCTGGAAGGAGCGGTCGATGCCGAAGGCCAGAGGTTCCCAGGACCCGAGGTGGACAAAGGCCCACAGCGCGCCGGCGACACCGATGATGAAAGAAGACACGGCAAACGCGGTCAGCTTGGCGTACATGGGCCGGATGCCGATCACGGCCGCGGCCACGTCCATGTCGCGGATGGCCATCCATTCGCGGCCGATGGCGCCGCGCACCAGGTTCTTGGCCAGCAGGCCGAACACCACCAGAAATCCGAGGCAGAACAGGTATTTCTCCACCGGGGTGTCGATGCGCCAGCCCAGCAGGGTCAGGTTGGACACGGCCACCGAGCCCGAGGTGCTGTTGTTGGTGAACCAGTCGATGCGGGCGAAGGCCCAGTCGAAGAAGAACTGGGCCGCCAGCGTGGCCACCGCCAGGTACAGGCCCTTGACGCGCAGACTCGGGATGCCGAACACGACACCGGCCAGCATGGCGAAGAAACCGCCCGACAGCAAGGCCACGATCAGGGGCATGTCGTCGATGCGGACAAAGGTGTTGTACGCCATGTAGGCGCCCACGGCCATGAAGGCGCCCGACCCCAGCGAGATCTGCCCGCAGTAACCCACCAGGATATTCACCCCGATGGCGGCCAGCGACAGGATCAGGAAAGGAATCAGGATGGCCCGGAACAGGTAGTCGTCGGCCAGAAGCGGAATGCCGATGGCCGCGAAGGCAATGATGCCCAGAATGGCCCACCGGTCCTGCGCGATCGGGAAGATCTGCTGGTCGGCGCGGTAGGAGGTCTTGAACTGACCGTTTTCTCTGTAGAACATGTTCTTGTCTCCTTACACGCGGTCGATGATTTTTTCGCCGAACAGGCCCTGCGGACGGAACAGCAGGAAAACGAGGGCCAGCACATACGCAAACCAGATCTCGATGCCGCCGCCGATCAACGGGCCCAGGTAGATCTCGGACATCTTTTCACCGACACCGATGATCAGGCCGCCGATGATGGCGCCCGGTACCGAGGTCAGGCCGCCCAGAATGATCACGGGCAGGGCCTTGAGCGCCACAGTGGTGAGGGAGAACTGCACGCCGATCTTGGAGCCCCAGATGATGCCGGCCACCAGGGCGGTGATGCCGGCGACGAACCAGACGATGACCCACATGCGGCCCAGCGGAATGCCGATGGACTGTGCGGCCTGGTGGTCATCGGCCACCGCACGCAGCGCACGGCCGGTGCCTGTTTTCTGGAAGAACAGCGACAGGGCCGCCACCAGCACGGCGGCCACCAGGGCTGCGATCAGGTCTTCCTTGTTGATCAGCAGGCCGCCTTCGAACAGGCCTTCGGCGATGAAGACAGGCTCCTTGGGCATGCCCACGTCAATGGCGTAGACCGAACTGCCAAAGATGGTCTGGCCGAATCCGTCCAGAAAATAGGTGATGCCCAGGGTGGCCATCAGCAGGGTGACACCCTCCTGGTTGACCAGGTGGCGCAACACCAGCCGTTCCACCAGCCAGGCAAATGCGAGCATGCAGGCGGTGGCCAGCACGAAGGCCACCACGTTGGCCAGCAGCTTGCTCTCGAAGCCGAACCACTGCGGCACCCACTCGGAGAAACGGGCCATGGCGAGGGCGGCAAACAGCACCATGGCGCCCTGGGCGAAGTTGAACACGCCGGACGCCTTGAAGATGAGCACAAAGCCCAGCGCCACCAGCGAGTACAGCATGCCGGCCATCAGGCCGCCCATCAACACTTCAATGAAAAATCCCATGTTGAGTCTCCTGGCTCAGTGGCTGGTGCCCAGATAGGCGCTGATCACATCTTCGTTGCTGCGCACCTCGTCCGGTGTGCCGTCACCGATCTTCTTGCCATAGTCCAGCACCACCACGCGGTCGGAAATGTCCATCACCACGCCCATGTCGTGTTCGATCAGCACGATGGTGGTGCCGAATTCGTCGTTGACGTCGAGCACGAAGCGGCTCATGTCCTGCTTTTCTTCCACGTTCATGCCGGCCATGGGTTCGTCCAGCAGCAGCACCTGCGGTTCCATGGCCAGGGCACGGCCCAGGTCCACCCGCTTTTGCAGACCGTACGGGAGTTGGCCGACCGGCGTCTTGCGGTAGGCCTGGATTTCCAGGAAATCGATGATGCGTTCGACGAATTCGCGGTGCTCTTCTTCCTCTCGCTGGGCCGGTCCGATGCGCAGGGCCTGCAGAAAGATGTTGCTCTTGATGCGCAGGTTGCGGCCGGACATGATGTTGTCGATCACGCTCATGCCCTTGAACAGCGCCAGGTTCTGGAAGGTGCGGGCCACACCCATCTCGGCCACCTGGCGGCTGTTCATGCCCTTGAAGGTCTTGCCGCGGAAGGTGATCGTGCCTTCCTGTGGCGTGTAGACGCCGTTGATGCAGTTGAGCATGGAGCTCTTGCCGGCGCCGTTGGGGCCGATGATGGCGCGGATCTCGTGTTCCTTCACGTTGAAGGAGATGTCGGTCAGGGCCTTGACGCCACCGAACCGCAGGCTGATGTTGTTGACGTCGAGGATGACGTCGCCGACTTGTTTCTTGCTCATGGCGGGGTTCCGTGCTGTGTGCTCAGGCGGCGGCCTTCACCGGCGCGAAGGTCTTGGCGTCCATGATCTTGAGCGTGGCGCTGACCTTGCCGGTGCGCCCGTCCTCGAACTTGACCTGGGTCTCGATGTATTGCTCGGTCTTGCCGCCGTAGAGCGCGTCGACCAGCACACCGTATTTGTCTCCGATGAAACCGCGGCGGACCTTGTTGGTGCGGGTGAGTTCGCCGTCGTCGGCGTCCAGTTCCTTGTGCAGCACCAGGAAGCGGCTGATCTGGCTGCCGGCCAGCAGCTCGTCGCGGCTGAGGTCGGCGTTGACCTTCTCCACGCACTCCCTGATGAGCTGGTAGACCTCGGGCTTCTGGGCCAGATCGGTGTAGCCCGCGTAGGGCAGATTGCGGCGTTCGGCCCAGTTGCCCACGGCGTCGAAGTCGATGTTGATCATCACGCAGACTTTCTCTCGCTGGTCACCGAAGGCCACCACCTCCTTGATGTGCGAGAAGAACTTGAGCTTGTTCTCGACGTACTTGGGCGCGAACATGGCGCCGTCGTGCGCACCGCCCTTGATGCGGCCCACGTCCTTGACCCGGTCGATGATCTTCAGGTGGCCCGAGGCGTCGATGAAGCCGGCATCGCTGGTGTGGTACCAGCCGTCGGCGGTCAGCACCTCTTCGGTGGCCTTCGGGTTCTTGTAGTACTCCTTGAGCAGTCCCGGTGACTTGACCAGGATCTCGCCGGTCTCCGACAGTTTGATCTCGACACCTTCGCAGGGCACGCCCACGGTGTCGGCCCGCGCCTCGTGGTCGGGCTGCAGGCAGACGAACACCGCGGTTTCGGTGGAGCCGTAGAGCTGCTTGAGGTTGATGCCGATGCTGCGGTAGAAGCTGAACAGGTCGGGGCCGATGGCCTCGCCGGCGGTGTAGGCCACACGCACCCGGCTCATGCCCAGGTTGTTGCGCAGCGGGCCGTAGACCAGCAGATCGCCGAGGTTGTATTTGAGCTTGTCCATGAAGCCGACCGGCTTGCCATCGAGCAGGTCCGGGCCGACCCGCCGCGCCACGTCCATGAAGGCGTGGAACAACTTGCGCTTGATGGCGCTGGCGTCTTCCATGCGGATCATGACGCTGGTCAGCAGGCCCTCGAACACCCGGGGCGGCGCGAAATAGTAGGTGGGGCCGACTTCTTTCAGGTCGATGGTGACGGTGGCGCCCGATTCGGGGCAGTTGACCACATAGCCGGTCACCAGCCACTGAGCGTAGCTGAAGATGTTCTGGCCGATCCAGGCGGGGGGCAGGTAGGCCAGCACCTCGTCTTTTTCATGGAGCTTGTCGAACCGGCTGCCCACGGCGGCGCGATCGATCAGGGTATTGTGGGTGTGCACCACGCCCTTGGGGTTGCCGGTCGTGCCGGACGTGAAGAACATCGACGCCACATCGTCGGGTCGTGCCTTTTCGATTTCCTCGACAAAGAGGTCTGGGTGGGCCTTGGCATGGGCCTGGCCTGCGCCGATCAGCTCGTCCAGGCCGGCCAGGCCAGTCTGGTCGTAGTTGCGCAGGCCGCGCGGATCGTCGTAGTAGATATGGCTCAGTTGCGGACATTGCGGCTGGATTTCCAGCATCTTGTCGACCTGCTCCTGGTCTTCCACGACCACAAAGCGCACCTCGGCGTTGTTGATCGGGAACACACATTCGGCCGCGACAGCGTCCTGGTACAGGGGCACCGGAATCGCACCGAGCGA
>CALMYH010000142.1 GCA_937873395.1 uncultured Burkholderiales bacterium | reverse complement strand
CGACCACCGAGATCTACACTCTTTCCCTACACGACGCTCTTCCGATCTCCAGGAAGACGGTGATGGCGACGGCCCGGGCCAGGTAGATGAAGGCCAGGATGTGCCGCTTGGGCAGCCGCTGGCCCAGGGCCCCCGCAGCGTAGGTCCCGATCACGTTGAACAGGCCAATCAGGGCCAGTGCGTAACTGGCGACCTGGGGCGAGAGCCCGTTGTCCTTCAGGTAGCTGGGCAGGTGGACTCCGATGAACACCACCTGGAAGCCGCAGACGAAGTAGCCGGCCATGAGCAGCTGGAAACTCCGGTAGCCCAGTGCTTCGCGCAGCGCCTGGACGATGGTCTGCTCGCGCACTGGCGCCTGTCCGGCGGCAAAGCCGGGCTCGCGCAGGCCGAGTGCCAGCGGAATCACCAGCAGCAGCGCCGCGCTGAGCCAGATCAGGGCCTGTTGCCAGCCGAAGCTGCTGATCAGCCAGCCTTCGACCGGCACCATCAGAAACTGGCCGAAGGAGCCGGCGGCGGCCGCGACACCCATGGCCCAGGATCGGCGTTCCGGGGCGATCTGCCGCCCGATCACGCCGTAGATGACGGCATAGGTGGTGCCGGCCTGAGCCGCTCCGATCAGGACCCCCGCGGTGAGTGCAAAGCCGGTGGTGCTGGTGGACCAGGCCATCCCCAGCAGGCCCAGGGTGTACATCAGCGCGCCGGCGATCAGGACCCGAAAGGCGCCGAAACGGTCGGCGGCCATGCCGGCAAAGATGCCGAACACGCCCCAGGACAGGTTCTGCACGGCCATGGCAAACGCAAAGGATTCGCGGCTCCAGCCCTGTTCGGACGTGATCGGCAGCAGCCAGAGTCCGAAACCGTGCCGAACGCCCATGGACAGGGTCACGATGGCCGCCCCGCAGGCCAGCACCTGCCAGGCGTTCAGGCGCGCTGGCGCCAGGGCGGCGGTTGCGGTCGGAGGGGATGAGAAAGACATGGAACGACTGTAGCGAAAACCCGGCATTCTCGCCTGTCGCGCCAGCGCTTGCAGGCCGTGACATTTGAAGGCGGCATTGATGCCGTGGAAACATCGACGGTAGGCAGTCTGTGGATTTGTACAGTCTTTTGGGGCTCGCACGCTTACAATCCGCGCCCATGGCAAGCAAATCCCCCTCCGACTATTCCGAAGGCTCCATCCGCGTCCTCAAGGGACTGGAGCCGGTCAAACAGCGGCCGGGCATGTACACCCGGACCGACAACCCGCTGCACATCATCCAGGAGGTGCTCGACAACGCGGCCGACGAGGCCCTGGCGGGCTTTGGCAAGAAGATCAAGGTCTGCCTGCACGCGGACGGTTCAATCGGTGTGGAGGACGACGGGCGCGGTATTCCCTTTGGCCTGCATCCCGAGGAAAAGGCGCCGGTGGTGGAACTGGTGTTCACCCGGTTGCACGCCGGTGGCAAGTTCGACAAGGGCAAGGGCGGTGCCTACAGCTTCTCGGGCGGTCTGCACGGCGTGGGCGTGAGTGTGACCAATGCGCTGTCCACCCGGCTCGAGGTGACGTCCTTCCGCGACGGCCAGGTGGCCCGCCTGGCCTTTTCGGCCGGCGACGTGGTCGAGCCGCTGCAGGTACATCCGCGCGGCGAGGGCGACCGCAAGCAGGGCACCACGGTGCGGGTCTGGCCCGACGCGAAGTACTTCGAGAGCGCCGTCCTGCCGGCGGGCGAGCTCACGCACCTGCTGCGCAGCAAGGCCGTGCTCATGCCCGGTGTGCAGGTCACGCTGGTCAACGAAAAGACGCGCGACACCCAGACCTGGCTTTACAAGGGTGGCCTGCGCGACTACCTGGCCCAGACGCTGGCGGCCGACCCGGTGATCCCCATGTTCGAGGGTGAGGGTTTTGCCGACGCGGGTCACGACAGCTTCGCCGAGGGCGAAGGGGCCGCCTGGTGCGTGGCCTTCACCGAGGAAGGTGCGCCGGTGCGCGAGAGTTATGTGAACCTGATTCCCACCAGTGCCGGCGGCACCCACGAGAGTGGCCTGCGCGACGGCCTGTTCCAGGCGGTCAAGAGCTTCATCGAGCTGCATGCCTTGTTGCCCAAGGGGGTCAAGCTCTTGCCCGAGGACGTGTTTGCGCGCGCCTCTTATGTGCTCAGTGCCAAGGTGCTGGACCCTCAGTTTCAGGGCCAGATCAAGGAGCGGCTGAACTCGCGCGACGCGGTGCGCCTGGTCAGCAGCTTTGTGCGTCCGGCGCTGGAGCTGTGGCTCAACCAGCACGTCGACTACGGACGCAAGCTGGCCGAGCTGGCCATCAAGGCCGCACAGAGCCGCCAGAAGGCCGGCCAGAAGGTCGAGAAGCGCAAAGGGTCGGGCGTGGCGGTGCTGCCGGGCAAGCTGACCGATTGTGAGAGCCGTGACCTCGCGCACAACGAGGTGTTCCTGGTCGAGGGTGACTCCGCCGGCGGCAGTGCCAAGATGGGGCGCGACAAGGAGTGCCAGGCCATCCTGCCCTTGCGCGGCAAAGTGCTCAACACCTGGGAGGTCGAGCGCGACCGGCTGTTTGCCAACAACGAGATCCACGACATCTCGGTGGCCATCGGGGTCGACCCGCACGGCCCGCAGGACAACCCCGACCTCAGCGGCCTGCGCTATGGCAAGGTCTGCATCCTGTCGGACGCCGATGTCGATGGCTCGCACATCCAGGTGCTGCTGCTGACCCTGTTCTTCCGCCACTTTCCCAGGCTGATCGAGGCCGGGCACGTGTACGTGGCGCGGCCGCCCCTGTTCCGTGTGGACGTGCCGGCGCGCGGCAAGAAGCCGGCCGCCAAGCAGTACGCCCTCGATGAAGGCGAGCTGCACGCCATTCTGGACAAGGCCGAGAAGGACGGCGTGGCGCGCGAGAAGTGCCAGATCAGCCGCTTCAAGGGCCTGGGCGAAATGAGCGCCGAGCAGCTGTGGGACACGACACTGAACCCCGACACGCGCCGCCTGATGCCGGTCACGCTGGGGCAGCTCGACCTGGCCGGCACCGAGGCCCTGTTCACCAAGCTGATGGGCAAGGGCGAGGCTGCCTCGCGCCGCGAACTCATGGAGCTGCACGGCGACAGCGTCGAAGTCGACGTCTGAGCGGCACGCACCCCTGCATTTTTTGAGCGAACATGGACACGACTGACCTTCCAACGCCGGCGCAGACGCCGGACGACGACTCGCTGGCAGCCTACGCCCAGCGGGCCTATCTCGAATACGCCCTGTCGGTGGTCAAGGGCCGTGCCTTGCCGGATGCCTGCGATGGCCAGAAGCCGGTGCAGCGGCGCATTCTGTATGCGATGGAGCGCATGGGCCTGGGCTACAGCGGCCCCAACCGGAACAGCCCGGCCAAGCCCGTCAAGAGTGCGCGCGTGGTGGGTGATGTGCTGGGCCGCTTCCACCCGCATGGCGACCAGGCCGCCTACGACGCCCTGGTGCGCATGGCGCAGGACTTTGCCCAGCGCTACCCGCTGATCGATGGCCAGGGCAATTTCGGCAGCCGCGATGGCGACGGCGCCGCCGCCATGCGCTACACCGAAGCGCGCCTCTCGCGCATCACCAGCCTGCTGCTCGACGAAATCGACCAGGGCACGGTGGACTTCGTGCCCAACTACGACGGATCCACTGAAGAGCCGCGACAGCTGCCGGCGCGCCTGCCTTTTTCGCTGCTCAACGGCGCCAGCGGGATCGCGGTCGGCCTGGCCACCGAGATCCCCAGCCACAACCTGCGTGAGGTGGCCGATGCCTGCGTCGCCCTGGTGAAGAACCCGAAGCTGGCCGACGATGAGCTGTTCACTCTGATTCCGGGGCCGGACTTTCCCGGTGGTGGCCAGATCATCAGCCCTGCGGCCGACATCCAGGACGCCTACCGCACGGGGCGCGGCAGCCTCAAGGTGCGGGCACGCTGGAAGATCGAGGACCTGGCGCGCGGGCAGTGGCAGCTGGTGGTGAACGAACTGCCACCGGGCGTGAGCAGCCAGAAGGTGCTCGAAGAGATCGAGGAGATCACCAACCCCAAGGTCAAAGCCGGCAAGAAAGCCCTGACCCAGGAGCAGAACCAGCTCAAGGCCAGCATGCTCATGGTGCTGGACGGCGTGCGCGACGAGTCCAGCAAGGACGCACCGGTGCGCCTGGTGTTCGAGCCCA
>CALMYH010000141.1 GCA_937873395.1 uncultured Burkholderiales bacterium | reverse complement strand
CCCACCAGCTCGCGAAAGGCGCGCAGCCGGGTGGCCTGCGACAGGGCCGACAGCGCGGCCAGGGCCTGGGTTTCATCCATGGGGTGTCCTTCCTTCTCCGGGGGTTCAGGTGGTGGCCGTAGCCGGGGTCTTGTGGGTTGGCAGCGCCAGTGTGGCCAGCCAGCACAACACCAGCATCAGGGCCGAGCCCAGCAGGGCATACAGCAGGCCGCCCCACTGGTAGAGCAGGCCCGACATCAGCGTGCCGAAGAAGCGGCCCAGCGCATTGGCCGCGTAGTAGAAGCCCACGTCTTCGGCCGCCTTCTCGCTGCCGGCATAGGCCAGCACCAGGTAGGAGTGCACCGAGGAGTTGACGGCAAAGGCGAAGCCGAACAGCGCCAGGCCACCGACCACCACCCATTCCAGGTGGGGCGCGTCCAGCCAGACCGCCAGCGCCAGGCCCATGGGCACCACGGCCAGCAGGGCCGACCACAGGCGGGCCGCCGGCACCTCGGCGCTCAGGCCGTCCGCGCTGCGCCTGACGATGTGGGGCGCCATGGCCTGCACCAGGCCGTAGCCGATGGTCCAGGCGGCCAGGAAGCCGCCGACCATGGTGAAGGTCCAGCCCTGCGAGTACAGGAACACCGGCACACCGACCACGAACCACACGTCGCGTGCGCCGAACAGCACGACGCGCGCAGCGGCCAGGCCGTTGATGCCGGCGTTCTTGGCGAACAGTTCCCGGGCCGACTTCGAGGCCTTGCTCTTGCCCATCAGCGTGGGCAGCGACCACAGCACGCCGGCCAGCCCCACCGCCAGCAGCGCGGCCATGGCCCACAGCGAGAGCCGGAAACCCAGTGTCTGCAGCAGAACACCGCCCAGGAAGAAACCCACGCCTTTCATGGCGTTCTTGCTGCCGGTGAACCAGGCGACCCACTTGAACAATTGGCTGTTGCCGCCGTCTTCGGCCTTGGCCTGTGCCTGCGTGACCTTGATGGCCGACTTGCTGGCGGTCTTGGTCAGGTCTTTGGCCACACCGCAGATGCCCTGCGCCACCACCACCCAGGCCACCGACAGGGCCGCGGCCCAGCCCGGTTGCAGCAGCGACAAAAGCAGGAAGCCGGTGATCTGGGTGCTCAGCCCCACCGTCAGCATGCGGGTGATGCCATAGCGCGTGGCCAGCCAGCCGCCGATCAGGTTGGCCAGCACGCCGGCCGCCTCGTACAGCAGGAACAGAAACGCCAGCGTGAACGGCGAATAGCCCAGCTGGTAGAAATGCAGCAGCACCAGCATGCGCAGCGCGCCGTCGGTGAGCGTGAAGCCCCAGTAGGCGGCCGTGACGATGGCGTAATTGCGGGTGGCGTGGTTCATGTGGCCGCGTTCAGATGCCAACGGATTCCAGATGGCAGGCCAGGTCCACCATGCGGGTGGCGTAGCCCATTTCGTTGTCGTACCAGGCGTAGACCTTGAGCAGCGTGCCGTCCGTCACCATGGTCGAGAGCGCATCGACCACGGAGCTGCGTGTGTCGCGGGCGTAGTCGGCGCTCACCAGAGGGCGTGCCTCGTAGCCCAGGATGCCGGCCAGCGGCCCTTGTGCAGCCGCTTCGAACAGCGCATTGACTTCGTCGGCGGTGGTGGGGCGGTTGAGCTCGAACACGCAGTCGGTCAGCGAGGCGTTGAGCACCGGCACGCGCACCGCGTGGCCGTTGAGCTTGCCCTTGAGTTCGGGGTAGATCAGCGCGATGGCGGTGGCGCTGCCGGTGGTCGTCGGTGCCATGTTCACCATGGCGCTGCGGGCGCGGCGCAGGTCCTTGTGCGGCGCGTCCACCACCACGTTGGTGTTGGTCGGGTCGTGCAGGGTGGTGATCTGGCCGTGGCGGATGCCGATGGCCTCGTGCACCACCTTGACCACCGGGGCCAGGCAGTTGGTGGTGCAGGACGCGGCCGTAACGATGCGGTCACGCGCCGGGTTGTACAGGTGCTCGTTCACGCCGACCACGATGTTCAGCACGTCCCCCACCTTCACCGGCGCGGCCACGATGACGCGTTTCGCACCACGGTCCAGATGGCCTTGCAGGGTCTCGGGGGTCAGGAATTTGCCGGTGCATTCGAGCACCACATCCACGCCCAGGTCACCCCAGGGGATCTCGGCGGCGGTGGCGTGTTCGCTGAACGACAGGCGGCGGTCGCCGATGCGGATGGCGTCGCTGCCTTCGGCCGCGATGTTGGCGCGCCACTTGCCTTGCACCGTGTCGAAGGCCAGCAGGTGGGCACAGGCGGCCGCGCCGCCCTTGATCTCGTTGAGGTGCACCACCTGCAGGCGGTTGCCGC
>CALMYH010000140.1 GCA_937873395.1 uncultured Burkholderiales bacterium | reverse complement strand
TACCTCCCCAGCACCGTCCTGGTCACCGGCTACGACATCATCTTCTTCTGGGTCGCCCGGATGATCATGATGACCACCCACTTCACCGGCCGCGTGCCGTTCAGACACGTCTACATCCACGGCCTGGTGCGCGATGCCCAGGGCCAGAAGATGAGCAAGTCCGAAGGCAACGTGCTCGACCCGGTCGACCTCATCGACGGCATCGAACTGGCCCCCCTGCTCGACAAACGCACCACCGGCCTGCGCAAACCGGAAACCGCGCCCAAGGTCCGCAAGGCCACCGAAAAGGAATTCCCGGACGGCATCCCCGCCTACGGCGCCGACGCCCTGCGCTTCACCTTCGCTGCGCTGGCCTCGCTGGGCCGCAGCATCAACTTCGACTCCAAGCGCTGCGAGGGCTACCGCAACTTCTGCAACAAGCTCTGGAACGCCACCCGTTTCGTGCTCATGAACTGCGAGGGTCAGGACTGCGGCCTCAAGGACCACGGCGCTGCCGAGTGCCTGCCCGGCGGCTACCTGAGCTTCAGCCAGGCCGACCGCTGGATCGTCTCGAAGCTGCAGCGCGTCGAGGCCGAGGTGGCCCGGGGCTTTGCCGAGTACCGCCTCGACAACGTGGCCAACAGCATCTACCAGTTCGTCTGGGATGAGTTCTGCGACTGGTACCTGGAGATCGCCAAGGTGCAGATCCAGACCGGCGACGAAGCGCAGCAACGCGCCACCCGCCGCACCCTGATCCGCACACTGGAAACCATCCTGCGGCTGGCCCACCCCATCACCCCCTTCATCACCGAAGAGCTGTGGCAGAAAGTGGCGCCCGTGGCCGGTCGCCAGGGCGAGTCCGTCAGCGTGGCCGCCTACCCGGTCAGCCAGCCCGAGCGCATCGACGAGCTCGCCGAGGCGCAGGTCGCCAATCTCAAGAGCCTGGTTGACGCCTGCCGCACGCTGCGCGGCGAACTCAATGTGTCGCCTGCCACCCGCCTGCCCCTGTTCGTGGTCGGCGACGCCGACTTCATGCGCGCGAACGCCGCCGTGCTGCAGGGCCTGGCCAAGCTGGCCGAGGTGAAGGTGTTCGACGACGAGGCCAGCTGGGCCGCTGCGGCCCAGGCCGCGCCGGTGGCGGTGGTCGGTGAGGCCCGACTGTGCCTGTTCATGGAAATCGACGTGGCGGCCGAGAAGGCCCGCCTGGGCAAGGAGGCCACCCGCCTGGAGACCGAGATCGCCAAGGCGAACGGCAAGCTGTCCAACGAAGCCTTCGTGGCCAAGGCACCGCCTGCCGTGATTGAACAGGAACGCAAGCGCGTGGCCGACTTTGGTGCCACCCTGGAGAAAGTGCGGGAACAGCTGACCCGTCTGGGCGCCTGATCCCTTCTAGCGCTGCAACTGCATCAGCGAGCTCCACTGCGACGGTGTCACCGCCTGGGGCTCTTCCTGATCGCGGTAGTCCAGGCTGTCCAGCGCCGAGAAATCGCTCGCGCGGTCTTCGGTGCGCGGCGCGCCTGGCGAAAGGGTCTCATGGATGCGGTGCGCCACATACCAGCTGGCCCGCAGCTTGGCCTCCCGGGTGTGGGACCCGAGCCTGGGTGTCATGTGCAGATTGGGCACGCCGTACAGGGGGGATCCCTCTGCCGCAAAACGCGGATTGGCCCCGTCGAGCAGACAGGCGTCGATGCGGCCATCGGTCAGCGCCAGCGCGAGCGCCTCGGGCTCGAAGAGCGCACAGCGACTGACCCCCACCCAGAGCTGCCCCGGCTTGCAATGGCTGAGCAGACGCTCGTTGATCCAGCCCTTGAAGCGCGACGCATACACCATCTGCAGGGAGACGGCGTCCGAGCGGGAAAGCAGCTGCTGCGCTGTCACCGGCTCGACGCCCAGGCGGTCCCACAGCGGCGCCGCGTGGTGCACCGCAGGGTCATAACCGACGAGGCGCACCCCCAGCGCGCGCAGCATCGGAGCCAGGGTATGCGCCACCGGTGCCAGCCCCAGCAGCCCCACCGTGCTGCCGGCCAGTTCGCGGCCCATACGGATCTGCGAAATCTTGCGTCCGAGCAGGGCACTGACCATGCCACGCCGGTACAGCATCAGAAGGCCGTAGAGCAGGTATTCGGCATTCGAGCGCACGGTGGCCGCTCGTGCCTGTACCACCCTCACCTGGCGCCGGGCACAGGCGTCCAGATCGGTGTTGTCGCTGGAAATCTGCATGCGGGCGACCACCTGCAGCTTGGGCGAGAAATCCAGGAACTCCTGTGACACCACCACTTGCGGCGGCAGCACGATGGCCCGTGTCTTGTAGGTGTTCTTGCGCAACTCGATCGGGTCGTCCCCGAGCTCGGGCCGATAGCTCACCTCATGTCGCTCCTGCAACCATGCCAGCGCCTCGGGCACCAGCGGATCGATCAGCAGGACTTCCATGGCAGGAGGCGCTTGCGCGACCGGGCGCGTCAGCGGCGCTTGAGGATGGTGATGTGCTCGTTGCCGACCGTCTGCTGCTCCAGCAGCTCGTTGCCCGTCTGTTTGGCAAAAGCCTGAAAGTCACGCACCGAGCCGGAGTCGGTCGATATCACGCGCAGGGTCTGACCGCTGTGCATGTCGGCGAGCGCTTTTTTCGCCTTGAGAATGGGCAGCGGGCAATTGAGCCCGCGGGCGTCGAGTTCTTTGTCGGCATTCATGGTCGGATCCTCATAGCCTTTGATTTTACGCGGGAGCGCGCGCGACCTGCCAGTGATCCTGCCCGGGTGGCCAGTTCAGCCAGCTTCGGGATCGGCGAAAAACTGCGGCTGGACTCCGCGCGAACGCAGCCAGTCGGCCAGCGCCAGGCCGGTTCCGGCCGGCCAGCAACGCACCTGCTCCGGGAGCAGCCACTTGTATTCGGCCAGTTCGGGGGACAGCTGCACCTCGCCCCTGGCTTGCGCATGGTAGGTGATGAGCACCTGGTTCATGCGTCGGAAGGCGTGCACGCCGACCAGACTCAGG
Organism: uncultured Burkholderiales bacterium; assembly: GCA_937873395.1. Lineage (GTDB taxonomy): Bacteria > Pseudomonadota > Gammaproteobacteria > Burkholderiales > Burkholderiaceae_C > Hydrogenophaga. Next base: position 15,310 of record CALMYH010000140.1, on the reverse strand, counting down.
GAGAACACGTCGAGCGAGGTTTCCTCGGCCACTTCGCGCCGGATGCCCTCTTCCGGCGACTCGCCGGCTTCCATGAAACCGGTGATCAGGCCGAACATCCGTCCCGGCCAGGCAGCGTTGCGGGCCAGCAGCACACGCCCTTCCATCTCGATGATGGCCGCCAGCACCGGGGTCGGGTTGTTCCAGTGGGTGAACCCGCAGGCCGGGCAGCGCAGACGCTCCTTCCAGCCGCTGTCCTCCATGGCACCGGCCACGGCCAAGGACGTGGCACAACAGGGACAGAAACGGTAGGATTCGGTCAAGCGCCTGCCTCAGGCCGGAAACACGCCAGTCGACAGGTAGCGGTCACCACGGTCGCACACCACGAAGGCGATGGTGGCGCCCTGGACCGAGGCCGCCACCTGCTGGGCGACCCAGCAGGCACCGGCGGCCGAGATGCCGGCGAAAATGCCCTCTTCCCGCGCCAGCCGGCGGCACATGTGCTCCGCGTCCGCCTGGCTCACATACACCAGCTCGTCGACCGCAGACGGGTCGTAGATCTTGGGCAGGTATTCCTGCGGCCACTTGCGGATGCCCGGAATGCGCGAGCCCTCGCTGGGCTGGGCGCCGATGATACGGATCGCGGGGTTCTTTCCCTTGAGGAAACGGGAGACGCCGGTGATGGTGCCGGTGGTGCCCATGGCACTCACGAAGTGGGTGATGCGCCCGCCAGTCTGCTGCCACAGCTCCGGGCCGGTGGTCTCATAGTGGATGCGCGGGTTGTCGGCATTGGCAAACTGGTCCAGCACCTTGCCTTTGCCCTCCCGCTCCATTCTCTCGGCCAGGTCGCGCGCGGACTCCATGCCGCCACTCTTGGGTGTGAGGATGAGCTCGGCGCCGAAGGCCTTCATGGTCTGGGCCCGCTCGATGGACAGATCCTCGGGCATGATGAGCACCATGCGGTAACCCTTGATGGCGGCGGCCATGGCCAGCGCGATACCGGTGTTGCCGGAGGTGGCCTCGATCAGGGTGTCGCCGGGCCGGATGTCGCCACGCTCCTCGGCCCGGCGGATCATGGACACGGCAGGCCGGTCCTTCACCGAGCCGGCCGGGTTGTTGCCTTCGAGCTTGCCCAGGATCACATTGCCACGGGCCGTGTTTTCGGCCGCGCCGATGCGCTGCAATGCCACCAGCGGTGTGTGGCCGATGGCGTCTTCGATGGTGGGGTAGTTCATGGAACGCACTGTGCCATAATTTCCGGCTCACCGTCCCCTTTCAGCCGGAGTGGCGAAATCGGTAGACGCAGGGGATTCAAAATCCCCCGCCGCAAGGTGTGCCGGTTCGAGTCCGGCCTCCGGCACCAGATCAGGGCCGTGCAGTTTCTGCTGCACGGCCCTTGTCGTTTTCCGCCATCGGCCTCGGTGCACGCCTCAATTCAGCCTCGAGCACCTGGTGGTAGATGCGCGGCAGACGCTGCGTCATGGCATGGCTCTCGATGCCATAGCCCAGGCTGGTCCAGGTTCCGGAAAGCCGTTTGAGTACCTCGTCCAGCCGATCCTGCCGCAACAGTTCGGCCAGTTCGACCCGCCAGAAGCGGCTGTCGGCCAGCCACGCATGCACCACCAGATCCTGCGCGAGCTCGGAAAACACCAGCTCGGCGGGGTCGACCTGGCCGTCCAGCCGGTCCGGGTGGTAGCGCTGGGCCACTTCCAGCCAGGTGCCGTACAACAGCTGGTAACGGCCCGCCGCGGTGCTGCAGCGCCCGCGATTCGGTCCGCCACGAATCGGCTCACATCGGTTCGGGTGCCGCTCCAGAGAATCCACCAATCCGCCACCGTAGATGACGTGGTAGGGCCGGCCCACGTTGGACTCACCGGCCGAGATGGTGCGCATGAGTGCGCGCAGGTGTGGGTCACCGCCCGACATCACCAGGTTGTCAGCCCCGGGAATGAGGAACAGCGGCCGCCACCACCAGACCAGCGCCAGCATCATCCCCGCCAGCGACAGGGCCAGGACAAGCCCGGTCAGGCGCATCCACCGGTCGGCAATGTGACGGCGATGGCCCAGTCGGTGGGGCGGAGGAACGTGAAAACGTGACATGTGCCGGTACAAGCGGTGTCTATTCGGTTGACGGACGTCGAACCCCGGGCCGGTCTGAGACAATCGCCGGCTGTCTCTCCAGCCCGCTTCCAACCTGCATCATGATATTGCCCGCGCTCGCCATTTTGGTCGGTTTGGCCTTGCTTGTCTGGAGCGCCGACCGCTTCGTCGACGGCGCTTCGGCAACGGCCACGCACTACGCCGTGCCCCCGCTGCTGGTGGGCATGGTCATCGTCGGTTTCGGAACCTCGGCGCCCGAGCTGGTGGTCTCCACCAATGCGGCCCTGCAAGGCAACCCTGGCCTGGCCCTGGGCAACGGCTGGGGATCGAACATCGCCAACATCGCCCTGATCCTGGGCCTGACCGCCCTGATCAACCCCATCACCGTCCACTCCCTGATCCTCCGCAAGGAGCTGCCCATCCTGACGGCCGTCACCCTGGTGGCCGCTTACCTGGCCTGGGACCTGCAGCTGCTGCGCGTGGATGGCCTGGTGCTGCTGGGTCTGTTCGCCCTGCTCATGACCTGGTCCATCGTGGCCGGCCTGCGCAGCGGCCCGGACGCCCTGGCGTTTGAAACCGAGGAATCGCTCAAAGCCGATGCCATGCCCCTGGGCCGTGCCCTGTTCTGGCTGGTCGCCGGCCTGCTGGTGCTGATCGTGAGCTCGCGCATGCTGGTCTGGGGGGCGGTCGCGGTGGCCCAGGCCCTGGGCGTGAGCGATCTGGTGATCGGCCTGACCGTGGTGGCGGTGGGCACCTCGCTGCCCGAGCTGGCGTCCTGCGTGGCCGCCGCCCGCAAGGGCGAGCACGACCTGGCCCTGGGCAACGTGCTGGGCTCCAATCTGTTCAACACACTGGCGGTGGTCGGCATTGCGGCCAGCATTTCGCCGCTGCAGGTGCCTGCCGAGGCGGTCAACCGCGACCTGCTGGTGATGGGCGCCCTGACCGTGGCCCTGTTCCTTCTGGGCTGGGGCTGGCGTGGTCGGCCGGGCCGCATCAACCGGATCGAGGGCACGCTGCTGTTGCTGGCCTATGTGGGCTACACGGCGGTGCTGCTGCGCAGCCTGGGAGCTACGGCCTGAGCGGTCCCGGCCGGATCAGGCCCTCAACCCCTCGCTGACCGTGGGGTAGCGCAGCTGCAGGCGCAGCTCTCGCTTCATGCGCCGGTTGTGCAGCCGGCGCGATTCGCCCATGAAGCTCAGCAGTGCCAGCGGCAGCTGTGCCTGGGCCTCCGAGCGGCCGATGCGGGGTGGCCGCGGCAGACCGTACAGGTCGGCGGCCAGGTCGAAATAGTCGCCCATGCGCAGCTCGGTGTCATCGACCACGTTGATGGTGCGCCGGGGTCGCCCCCGCCACAAAGCCAGGGCGCAGGCCCGGGCCAGGTCGTCGGCATGGATGTGGTTGGTGTACACGTCGTCCTCCGGCCGCAGCACCGGTGTGCCGCGCTGGAGCCGGGCACGCGGGGTGCCCCCATCGCGGTCGCTGGCGTAGATGCCCGGAATGCGCAGCACGACCGTGCGTGCCCCGCTGGCCCGGCCATAGGCGTGCACCCAGCGTTCGGCATCGACCCGGCGCCAGGCCCGTGGCGTTCCGGGGGATACGGGCATCGACTCGTCGACCCAGTCGCCCTGCCGGTCACCGTAGACGCCGCTGGTCGAGCCGTAGACCATCGAAGCCGGTGCGCCGCGCCGGGCCAGGGCGCGCAGCAGTTGCCGGGTGCGGGGGTCTTCGCGCCAGTTGGCGTGTTCGTGCGACGGCGGCGGCGCCAGATGGACGACGCGGGTGGCCAGACCGCCGAGTCGCTGCAGGCTGGCCGCCCGGTCCAGATCGCCCAGCAGAGGCGTGATGCCGGCCCGCCGCAGCTCCGGCCGGCGCTGCTCGGACGAGGTCAGTGCCAGCAGGCGCGCGCGACGCCCGCTGCCCAGCTCGCGGGCCGCGCGCAGCCCCACGTCACCACAACCGACGATGAGCACACGTTCACGGCGAAAGCGTGCGGGCAAGGCACCAAGCAGGTTCATGGGATGGGTGTTTTTGCGAGAATGTCGGGTTTCGTACCAGCCCGATCCACCCTCCACTGTAACGAGTTCCCCATGAGCTTTTCGATCACCGTAGAACCCAGTGGCCGCAGCTTCAGCGCCCAGCCCGGCGAAACCCTGCTGGCGGCTGGCATCCGTCAGGGGATCGGCCTGCCTTATGGCTGCAAGGACGGGGCCTGTGGTTCCTGCAAGTGCCGCAAGCTGTCGGGCACCGTCGAACACGGTCCGCACCAGTCCAAGGCCCTGTCGGCCGACGAAGAAGCGGCGGGCTTCGTGCTCACCTGCTGCGGCGTCGCGCAGAGCGACGTGGTGCTGGAATCCCGTCAGGTCACCGAAGCGGGCGCCTTCCCGATCAAGAAGATGCCGGTGCGGGTCAGTTCGCTGGAGCGGGTGTCTCACGACGTCATGGTCATGGGCCTGCAGTTGCCCGCAGCCGACACCCTCCAGTACCACGCCGGCCAGTATGTGGAGTTCCTGCTGCGCGATGGCGACCGCCGCAGCTACTCCATGGCCAACGCGCCGCACACCCAGGCCGCCGGCCCGCGCATCGAGCTGCACCTGCGCCACATGCCGGGTGGCAAGTTCACCGACCATGTGTTCGGCCCCATGAAGGAAAAGGAGATTCTGCGCATTGAGGGGCCGTACGGCAGCTTCTACCTGCGCGAGGAGAGCGCCAAGCCCATCGTGTTCCTGGCCTCGGGCACCGGCTTTGCCCCGATCAAGGCGATCATTGAGCACATGCGCTTCAAGGGTCTGGAGCGGCCCGCCACGCTGTACTGGGGTGGCCGCCGCCCGGCCGACCTGTACCAGGACGGCTGGATCCGCGAACAGATGAGCCACCTGCCCTGGCTGCAATACGTGCCGGTCGTCTCGGACGCCCTGCCCGAGGACGCCTGGACCGGTCGCACCGGTTTCGTGCACCAGGCTGTGCTGCAGGATTTCCCGGACCTGTCGGGCCACGAGGTGTACGCCTGCGGCGCGCCCATTGTGATCGAGTCCGCGCGGCGCGACTATGTGGCCCAGGCCAGCCTGCCGGAAGAGGCCTTTTTTGCCGACTCGTTCACGAGCGCGGCGGACAAGCAGTAAGACCCCCCTGCGCCGCTGCGCGGCTTCCCCCCTGGGAGGGGGGACACCACCTGTGGCCCGGCGAAGCCGGTTCCACGGTGGTTGCTGGCTGGAGACACGGCCGGCCTGTCGCGCAGGTGTCGGCTGCGTGGATTCCCCGATGGTGCTCGGACAGCGCGGGCAGCACACTGGGCTTCTGTTCGTTTTGACGTTTCGGAGCCCTTCACATGTTCCCTCGCCGACACCTTCTGGCCCTGGTGGCCGCTGCTTCCCTCGTCGCCCTGCCCACCTGGGCCCAGACCAACCCGGTGCGCATCATCGTACCGTTTGCCGCCGGGGGACCGATCGACGTGACGGCCCGGGTGCTGGCCGAAGCGGTCAAGGACACGCTGGGCACGGTGATCATCGAGAACCGGGCCGGTGCCGGCGGAAACATCGGTGTCGGTGCCGCCGCCCGCTCGGCGCCCGACGGCATGACGCTGGGCATCGCCACCACGGCCTCCCACGGCATCAACCCCTGGCTGTTCAAGCAGTTGCCCTACGACCCGGTGAAGGACTTTGCGCCGGTCACCCAGATGCTGCGTGTGCCCAACGTGCTGGTGATCAACGCCGAGACCGCCCAGCGCCTGCGCATCAACACCGTGGCCGACCTGATCGCGTACGCCAAGGCCAACCCGGGGCGCCTGAACTACGGCTCCGGTGGCAACGGCAGCGCCGGCCACCTGGCCGGTGAACTGTTCAAGAACCAGGCCGGCATCTTCGCGGTGCACATCCCCTACAACGGCGGTGCACCGGCCCAGACCGCCCTGCTGGGGGGGCAGGTCGACTTCAACTTCGACAACCTGGCCACGGCGGCCGCCAACATCCGCTCGGGCCGGCTCAAGGCCCTGGCCGTGACCACCACGCAGCGCAGCGCGGTCATGCCCGACGTGCCCACGGTGGCGGACACCCTGCCCGGCTTCGAGATCGACACCTGGTGGGGACTGGTGGTGCCGGCCGCCACCCCGGCCGAACGCGTCAACCAGCTCAACACAGCCTTCACCCAGGCCCTGAACACGCCGGCGGTGCGTGAGCGTTTCGCCACCCTGATGGCCGAACCCGCGCCCACCACACCGCAGGCCTTCGGCGAGTTCATGAACCGCGAGCGAGCCAAATACGAACGCATGGTCAAGCTCAGCGGCGCCAAAGTCGATTGACACAGATCGGAAGGACGTCCATGCAGGATGGCACCCAGCCGCCCATGGTCTCGACCATGATGGCGCAGCCGCTGTCGCTCAATCACCTGCTGGAGCGGGCCGGGCACCTGTTCCCGTCCAGCGAGATCGTCAGCCGGCTGCCCGACAAAAGCTACCGCACCCACCGGTTCAGCGAGTTCCACGACCGCACCCGGCGGCTGGCGCAGGCTCTGCTGGACCTGGGCATGGCCCGGGGCGACCGGGTGGCCACGCTGTGCTGGAACCACCACGCCCACCTGGAGTGCTACTTCGGCATCCCTGCGGCCGGAGCGGTCATGCACACCCTGAACCTGCGCCTGTCACCGGAGGAGATCGGCTGGATCGCGGCCGACGCGCAGGATCGCGTGCTGGTGGTCGACGACATCCTGCTGCCGCTGTACCGACAGTTTGCCCACCTGCACCGCTTCGAGCACGTCATCGTGTTCCCGTTCTCCGGGGCTGCGGTGCCCGAGGGTGAAGGTCTGACCGACTACGAAGCCCTGCTGGCGGCCACCGACGTCAGCCAGTTCCGGTACCCGGCGCACGCCGAGGACGACCCGGTGTCCATGTGCTACACCTCGGGCACCACCGGGCGGCCCAAGGGCGTCGTCTATTCCCACCGCTCGACCGTGCTGCACACCCTGGTCGGTTGCCTGGGCGACTGCTGGGGCCTGCGCGGCACCGACACGGTGCTGCCGGTCACGCCCATGTTCCATGCCAACAGCTGGGGCATTCCCTATGCGTGCGTCATGCTGGGCACCAAGCTGGTGTTTCCGGGGCCCCATCTGCACCCGGACGACCTGCTGGACCTGATGCAACACCAGCCGCCGACGCTGGCCCTGGGCGTGCCCACCATCTGGCTCGGCCTCATCCAGGCCTATGAGGCCGCACTGAGCACCCAGCCCGGCCGATGGAGGCTGCCATCGGGCATGCGCAGCCTGGTCGGTGGCGCGGCCGTGCCCGAATCGCTGATTCGCACGTTCCACCAACACGGGGTCTGGCTGCTGCAGGGCTGGGGCATGACCGAGACTTCGCCGCTGGCCACCGTGTCCTACCCCAAGGCGGAGCTGCGCGACATCGACGACAACGAACGCTACCGCCGCGCCGCCATGGCCGGTGTGCCCGTGCCCCTGGTGGACGTGCGCCTTCGGCAGGACGATGGCAGCGACGCGCCCTGGGACGGCCGGAGTGTGGGAGAGATTCAGGTACGGGGGGCCCTTCATCACCGGCAGCTACCACCAGGTGCCGGTCAGCGAAGACAAGTTCACCCCGGACGGCTGGCTGCGCACCGGTGACGTGGCCATCATGGATCCGCACGGCTTCGTGCGCATCACCGACCGCACCAAGGACCTGATCAAGTCGGGGGGCGAGTGGATCAGCTCGGTCGACCTGGAGAACGCGCTGATGGGCCACCCCCAGGTGCTGGAAGCGGCCGTCATTGCCATCCCGGACGAGAAGTGGAGCGAACGCCCGCTGGCCTGTGTGGTCAGCCGCAGCGGCCAGCCGCTGGACCGCAGCTCACTCGATGCCTGCCTGCTGGACAGGGGCTTTGCCAAGTGGCAGTTGCCCGAGCGCTACGAGTTCATCGAAGCCGTGCCGCGGACTTCGACCGGCAAGTTCTACAAGCTGCGCCTGCGCGAGCGCTTTCCGCACTGACCGAGCCGCCGCACCTCAGGCGCCGGCCAGCAGCTTGCGGATGTCGTCGGCCAGGGCCTGGGCGCCGGTGCCATAGCGGTGGTACAGCCGCACCCGACCTTGCGGGTCGTAGACATAACTGCCGGCCGTGTGGTCCATGGAGTAGCTGGTGGGCGTGGCGCCGGGCACGTTCTTGTAGTAGATCCGGAAGCGCTTGGCCAGCGCCGGCAGTTCCCCGGGCGCCGGGTACAAGGCCAGAAAGCTGGGGTCGAAGGCCGCCATGTACTCCTTCATGATCTCGGGCGTGTCGCGTTCCGGATCGATGCTGACGAACAGGCCCTGCAAGCGGTCGCCGTCTGCACCGAGGAGCTCGCGGGCCTGCGCCATTTCGGACATGGACGTCGGGCAGACGTCCGGGCACTGGGTGAAGCCGAAGAAGATGACGACCGCCTTGCCCCGGAAATCGGCCAGGGTCCGCATCTGGCCATTGTGGTCGGTCAGCGCGAAGCCGGTGGCGTAGTCGGCGCCGGTGATGTCGATGCCGGCAAAGCCCTGGCCCGACGGGCTGCAGGCGGCCAGCCAGGGCAAGGCGCCGATGGCCCCCGCACCCAGCAGCAGGGCACGACGGTTCAGGGAAGACGGGTCGGTCATGGCAGGTAGTGGTCGATCAGCAAGGCGGCAAACAGCAGCGACAGATGGATCAGCGAGAAGCGGAAGGTCTTGCGAGCCAGCGCGTCCGAATAGTCGCGCCAGAGCACATAGGCATACGCCACGAAGCCGGCGTTGAGCAGCACCGCCGCCGCCAGGTAGAACCAGCCGCTCATGCGCATCATGAACGGCATCAGGCAGGCTGCGAACAACACCAGGGTGTAGAGAAGGATTTGCAGGCGGGTGAACTCGGAGCCGTGGGTGACCGGCAGCATCGGCAGTCCCGACTTGCGGTAATCCTCCACCCGGTACAGCGCCAGCGCCCAGAAGTGCGGTGGTGTCCAGAGGAAGATGATGAGGAACAGGATCAGCGCTTCCGGGGCCACGTGGCCGGTCATGGCCGCCCAGCCCAGCACCGGCGGCATCGCACCGGAAGCGCCGCCGATGACGATGTTCTGCGGCGTCAGCGGCTTGAGAATGACGGTGTAGATCACCGCATAACCCACAAAGGTTCCGAAGGTCAGCCACATGGTCAACGGATTGACCCACAGGTAGAGGATGGCCGAACCCAGGACACAGAGCGCCGCGGAGAAGGCCAGGGTCTGCGCATTGGTCAGCTCGCCCTTGGCCGTGGGCCGCCATGCGGTGCGCTTCATGCGCCGGTCGATCTGCTGCTCGACGATGCAATTGAAAGCCGCCGCTGCACCGGCCACCAGCCAGATGCCCAGACAGGCGAGCAGGATGAGTTGCACCTGGGGCCAGCTGGGCAGCCCCGGCACGGCCAGCACCATGCCGATCAGGGCGCAGAAAACGATCAGTTGCACCACCCGCGGCTTGGTCAGGATGTAGAACTGCCGCCAACTGGACGACAGCCCCAGGCCGGAGGCGGAAGAAGGGGCTGTGCTCATCGGGTGGCGTGAAGCATGGCAGGATTGGATCGGACGGCCGAGCGGCTTTCGGACCGGGTGCCTGAAAGCAGGCCTGTGAGCAGCACCACCAGGGCGGCAGCTCCGCCGGTATGGGCCACGGCGGCCAGCAGTGGCCATTCGAGCACCACGTTGCTCAGACCGGTCAGCAGTTGCCAGGCGGCAAACAGCAGGACGCCCCTGGCCTGGGCGCGCAGGCCGGCATAGGTCCAGAGCCGCCAGGCCAGCCAGACCAATGCCGCCAGCACCACATAGGCCGCGAGTCGGTGCACGTAATGGATGGCCGTCAGGGCCGCAAAGGGAATCGAGTCGCCCGAGCGCCCCTGCCCCAGTTCGCGCCAGAGAGTGAAACCCTCACGGAAATCCATGACAGGCCACCAGCTGCCCTGGCACATCGGGAAGTCCCGACAGGCCAGCACCGCGTAGTTGGTGCTCACCCAGCCTCCCAGCGCCACCTGCAGCCAGAGCAAGGCAAAAACGGCCAGCAGTGCCCAGCGCAGACCGGACGGCACGTCTACAGGTCCCGGGGCGCCTGGCAGGGCGTGCGCGTAGGCGACCGACTGGGCGCGCAACAGGGCCAGCAGGCCCAGGCCTCCCAGCAGATGCAGCGTGACGATGGCCGGGAACAGCTTCATGGTCACAGTCAGCGCACCGAACGCTCCCTGCACACAGACCCAGATCAGGGTCACCCACGGCCACCAAAGCGACATGGGCAGCTGGCGCCGCGCCAGGGTGCTGGTGATGGCCAGCACCAGAATCAGCACACCCACCGCCGTGGCCAGATAGCGGTGGATCATTTCGATCCAGGCCTTGGGGAAGGTCACCGGTCCGGTCGGCATGGCCTCCTGGGCGGCGGCGATCGACGCACTGGCGCCGATCGGACTGGCGCTGCCGTAACAACCGGGCCAGTCCGGACAACCGAGGCCGGAGTCGGTCAGGCGGGTGAAAGCGCCGAACAGCACCAGATCAAACGTGAGAAACAGCGTCACCAGCGTCAGCAGACGCAGGCGCTGTGCCGGTTCGGCCTGCCGGCTGCGCAGCCAGACCCAGGCCATGGGGCCCAGGGCGAGCACCACACCCAGCAGCATCAGGCGCGCGATCGGGGCCAGGTCGTACAGGGGTTGCGTGTCCATGTCCTGCTTGTGCGAGAAAAACAGCCGGCGCCCGGCTCAGCGCCCGGCCTTGTCCCAGAAGGAGGATGCGCGCAGCAGGCGGTCCAGGTCGCGACGCGCCCGTTTCGGGTCGAGGTCGGCCGGGAAGCGCATCATCCAGTTGCCCATCGGGTCGACCACATACAGGTGATCCTGGATCTGCTGGCCGGCAGCGGGCTCGAGCCACTGGGCCAGTTGCCCTGCATCGACCTGCAACACCACGGCGGCCGCAGTGGCCTGTACCAGTGGCTCGCGCAAGGCGGCATCCCCTGTGCGCAGCCAGACCCAGTCGAGCCTGTCCTTCTCCCGGCCCAGCATTTCCCGGATCTGGCGCTGCAGGTAGAGATGGCGCTCACACGCCTCGTTGCAGGCACTGTCGGCCACGCTGATGAGCAGCCACTGTTGGCGCAGAGACTCCAGAGGCACCAGTTCACCCTGGACATTTCTGCCCTCCATCGGCGGCAGGGGGCGCTGAGGATCGATCAGATCTCCATAGCTCTTGCCACCCTCTGGGCGGATGACGTAATAAGTGAAGTAAGAGGCGATGACCGGCGCTGCACACACCAGCAGCAGCACCAGCATTTTCCAGCGTCCGGAGCGGGTGCGTGCCGCGTCGCTGGCGGCCATCTCGCCAGGTTGCGGCAAGGTGTGGACCGTCAGGGTCAGGGGCTCGTCGGATGTTCGGGTCATGGGGAAGTGGGCTTGCGCCGGGGTGCGATCAACTGGAACCAGACGAACAGCGCGGCTGTCAGGGCACACAGGCCGAACCACTGGAAGGCGTAACCGTGGTGCTTGGCCACTCCGGATTCAATCCGCGGCCATTCCCTCAGCAAACCGTCACCCAGGTCGGGTCCGGTCTGAAGGATCGACACGTCCAGCAGATTCAGCCCTGTTTCAGCAGAAAAGGCTTCGATGTCGATATTCTGCCGGATTGGCCCAAGCCCCGCCTGTCCCAGCTCATATAGCTTGGCTGGCCAGGGGGACAGCCGCCCCTCGACCGCGACCGGGTTGTCGGTCGGCGTGGGGACCTTGGGCAGGCGCGTGCGGTCATGGAAATCGCGGGGAACCCAGCCGCGCTGAACCAGGATGTACCGATCGCTGCCCTGCAGTTGCAGGGGGGTGATGACGAAGAAACCCGGTATGGCGTTCATCTGGCGGTTGTCCAGAAATACGGTGTGCTGCGGCACCCACCGGCCTTGCACGCCTGCCTTCCGGTGCAGCAGCGCATCAAGGTCCTGGGCGCGCGACAGTGCCTCCGTCGTCAGCCAGGGCTCCTGCCCTCGCCGCTCGATCCGCTCGAACAAGGCCTGCTTCTGGGCCGCACGCCCCATCTGCCACAGGCCCAGGGAGGCTGTCACCACTAGGGTGGTGGCGGTGGCGAGCAGCACCACCCAGAACCGCCAGGAACGGGGTTTCACCCTCGCGCCCCCCGGGACGTGGCCGCCGGACCGATAATCATCGCCATGAAATATGTGGTGATTCTCGGGTTTGTGGCGATCATCGGCAGTCTCGCCGCTGCCCTGGTGTTCATGATGCGTGGCGACCGCGCACCGGACGCCGACGGCACAGAGGCTCCGCGCAACAACCACATGGCCCGGGCCCTGGCCTTTCGCATCGGTTTTTCGATCTTGCTGTTCGCCATCGTGCTGCTGAGTTACTTCATGGGCTGGATCCAGCCGACCGGCCTGCCCGTGACCCGCTGATCACCATTGTCCCTGAACGCGAAAAAGGCGCCTTGCAGGCGCCTTTTTCCGTCCGGATCGCGCCGGCCCGGACTCACATCCAGTAAACCACGATGTACAGGCCCAGCCAGACCACGTCCACGAAATGCCAGTACCAGGCAGCACCCTCGAAACCGAAGTGGCTCTTGGCGCTGAAATGGCCCTTCTGCAGCCGCAGCGTGATCACCAGCAGCATGATCATGCCCAGCATCACGTGGAAGCCGTGGAAGCCGGTGAGCATGTAGAAGGTCGAGCCGAAGATGCCGGAGTTGAGCTTGAGGTTCAGGCTGGTGTAGGCATAGAAGTACTCGTACCCCTGCACGCACAGGAAGATGGCGCCCAGCAGCACCGTCATCCACATGAAGGCGATGGTCTTGGCGCGGTTGCCGGCCTGCAGCGCATGGTGGGCAATGGTCAGCGTCACGCCCGAGGTCAGCAGCAGGGCCGTGTTGATGGTGGGCAGCCAGAACGGGCCCATGGTCTGGAACGGCTCGACAATGCCGGCCGGGGAGGCGGTCATGCCGGCCTTGACGCTCGGCCAGACCGCGGTGAAGTCGGGCCAGATGAGCGCGTTTTCGACGTTGCCCAGGTTGGGCACTGCCTGCACGCGCGCCCACCACAGGGCGGTGAAGAAGGCACCGAAGAACATGACCTCCGAAAAGATGAACCAGCTCATGCTCCAGCGGTAGGACAGGTCGATCTTGCGCCCGTACAAGCCACTCTCGCTCTCGCGGATGGCGTCACCGAACCACTGGTAAAGCACCACGAGCCAGAACACCAGCCCGAAAGCCAGCGAATACATGCCCCAGGCCGAACCGTTGATCCATTGACCGGCGCCAAGGATCAGGAAGAACAAACCGATGGATGCCATCACCGGGTGCCGCGACAGGCCCGGAACGTAGTAATAGGGCGTCGTGCCGTGGGATGCTGCTGACATGCTCACTCCTAGTTGCGATTCGCTTGTTTTGTTTGAATGGGGGAAAGGGTATCAGGTCCGGGAACTCAGGCGACCACCCAGTTGACCACGAGCATCAGCCCGATCACGAAAAGAAAAGCCATCACCACGCCGACCGCCATCAGGTGCAGCGGATTCAGCCGCACGATGTCCTGCTGGTAGTCGGTGTTGCGGCGCACACCCAGAAAACCCCACAGCACGGCCCTGACGGTGGCCATCAGGGAGCCGGGGCGCCGGGGCGAGGGTGCGTTCATACGGCGCCCGGCTCCTTGGCATGCTGTCCGCTGGCCACCGGCTCGGCGGCCGGTGCGTTCGGAATACGCCCACCGACCTCGAAGAAGGTGTACGAGAGGGTGATCGTGGTCACGTCCTTCGGCAGGCGCGGATCGATGACAAAGGCCACCGGCCATTCCTTTTTCTCGCCCGGCTCCAGCGTGTACTGGGTGAAGCAGAAGCACTCGAGCTTGTTGAAATGCGAGGCCGACTGCCGAGGTGCGTAGCTGGGAATCGCCTGGGCGGCCATGGAGCGGTTCTGGATGTTCTGGAACTCGTACATGACGGTTGCCAGCTCACCCGGGTGCACCTGGATCGACCGCTGAGCCGGCTTGAAATGCCAGGGACCACGCACATTGGTGTCGAACTCCACGGTGATGGTGCGCGTGGTGTCCACCTGGGTGTTTTGCGGCAGTCGGGGGTTCATCCCGGGCACCTGGCGCTCGGCGATGGCCAGCACGTTGATGCCCAGGGCATCACAGACGGCGCGGTAGATCGGCACCAACGCATAGCCGAAGGCGAACATGCCCAGCGCGACCACGCTGAGCTTGGCCACCATGGTGAGGTTTTCGCGTTTGAGTCCCATGACAGATCAGACGGATTTCAGCCGAAGAACCGCATCTTGAACAGGAACCCGAGGAAGAAGGCGAACGCCACCGACGCCAGGATGAGCCCCAGGCGGACGTTCGAGCGCTTCTGTTCCGGCGTTTTCATGGTCGTTTCGCAGCGGCGATCAGCCGATCACGCGGGTCGCGGTGGCGTCCAGCTTGGGCGGGTTTTCAAAGGTGTGATGCGGCGCCGGCGACGGCACTTCCCACTCCAGACCCTCGGCACCTTCCCACGGCTTCTGCGGGGCCTTCTCGCCCTTGCCCATCATGGCGGGCAGGATGACGGCCACGAAGAAGTAGACCTGGGCAAGACCGAACGCAAAGGCACCCACCGAAGCGATCATGTTGAAGTCGGTGAACTGCATCGGGTAGTCGGCGTAGCGACGGGGCATGCCGGCCAGGCCCAGGAAGTGCATCGGGAAGAAGGTGATGTTGAACGAGATCATCGACCACCAGAAGTGGATCTTGCCGCGGGTCTCGCTGTACATCACGCCGGTCCACTTGGGCAGCCAGTAATAGATGCCCGAGAACATGGCAAACAGCGAACCGGCCACCAGCACGTAGTGGAAGTGGGCCACCACGTAGTAGGTGTCCTGCATCTGGATGTCGATCGGTGCGACCGACAGGATCAGGCCGGTGAAGCCACCGATGGTGAACACGAAGATGAAGCCGACGGCCCACATCATCGGGGTCTCGAAGGTCATCGAGCCCTTCCACATGGTGGCGATCCAGTTGAAGATCTTCACGCCTGTGGGCACGGCGATCAGCATGGTGCTGTACATGAAGAACAGCTGGCCGGTCACCGGCATGCCGGTGGTGAACATGTGGTGCGCCCACACGACGAAGGACAGGATGGCGATCGAGCCGGTGGCGTAGACCATGGAGGCGTAGCCGAACAGCTTCTTGCGCGCAAAGGCAGGCACGACCTGGCTGACGATGCCGAAGGCCGGCAGGATCATGATGTAGACCTCGGGGTGCCCGAAGAACCAGAAGATGTGCTGG
>CALMYH010000139.1 GCA_937873395.1 uncultured Burkholderiales bacterium | reverse complement strand
TGTTCAAGGTCTGGGTCGAGGTGCTGGCGGTGGCCAGCGTCAAGTACGGCCTCAAACACGAAGAGACCGACTCGCTCAAGCAGGTGGCCTCCGAGCTGCTCTGGGCCGCCAGCGCCAAGCCCAACCGGGCCGACCGGGCCCGGGTCATCCAGCAGCTGCCCAACCTGCTGCAACGCCTGAGGCACGGCATGGGCCTGCTCGGTTACCCGCCCGCCTTGCAAGACCAGCACATCAAGTCGGTCAGCGACACCCTGGCCGATGCCTTCATGTCGCGCACCGAACAGATTCCGCAGGAAAGCCTGGACCGACTGGCCCAGCGCCTGGCGAGCCTGGAAGAGTACATGCCGGATGCCCAGGTCGGCGATCTCGATCTGGACGACGAGAGCATCGAGATGATCACCGGCGTGGATGCCAGCAACATCGAGGTGATCCGCCAGGGCGGCAGCCAGCCCAACGAGGCCATGCGCGCCTGGGCGGTCGAGCTTCAGGTGGGCAGCTGGTTCACGCTGGACCACAACGCCAAGCTCAACAGCGTCCAGCTGGCCTGGCGCAGCGAGCGCGGCCAGCTCTTCCTGTTCGTCACCAGCGCCGGCCGCTGCTTCCTGATGCCGGTGGCCCGTGTCGCCGCCTACCTGCAGGCCGGCCTGCTGTTGCCGGCCGAGGAAGAGGCCCTGACCGTGCGCGCCACCCGCGATGCGCTGGCCAAGCTCGATGCCAATCCCGAGCGTCTGCTGACCTGAGACACCCAGCGCTAGGCGACAACCAGGCGCTGCAACAGGCCGCCGGGCAGGCGGGCCACCTGCCCTTCCAGCTCCAGCTCGAGCAGCCGGGCCTGCAAGGTCGGAGTGTCGATGCCGGTGCGCGCCTGCAGGGCGTCAAAACTGACCGGGTCGAAGCCCATGGCCTGCAGCAAGGCAGCCTCGTCTCCCGCCACCTCGGTGGTGGGCGCGCCAGGCGCCAGGCGGTCGGCCGGGGTGGCAGGGACCAGACGCAGGTCTTCCAGGATGTCCTGCGCGGACTCGACCAGCTTGGCACCCTGCCGAATCAGGGCGTGGCAGCCACGGGCCTGGGGTGAATGGATGGAGCCGGGAATGGCGAAGACCTCGCGCCCCTGCTCGGCCGCCAGACGGGCCGTGATCAGCGAGCCCGACTGCACGGCCGCCTCGACCACCAGGGTCCCCTGCGACAGACCGGCAATCAGGCGGTTGCGCCTGGGGAAGTGCGATTGGTGCGGACCGGTCCCCGGCAGGTACTCGCTGACCAGACAACCCGACGCCGCGATGCGCCGTGCCAGTGGGGTGTGGCGCCTGGGGTAGACGATGTCCAGGCCGGTGCCCACCACGGCGATCGTCACTCCCCCGCCTTCCAGCGCGCCTTCGTGGGCCGCCCCGTCGACGCCGGCCGCCAGACCGGAGACGACACACACGCCGGCTTCGGCCAGGGCATGGGCAAACTGCCGTGCGTTGGACTGTCCCTGTGGGGTCGGATGGCGCGAACCCACCATGGCCAGGCGCACCGGATGGCGCAAGCTCTGCAGTTCACCCTGCACCCAAAGCAAGACGGGCGGATCGGCCATCTGCAGCAGTTCGGACGGGAACTCGGCATCGGCCAGGCTGATCACCCGGTGATCGGGTGCGGCCGCGAGCCAGGACTGGACCCGCTCCAGGTGCTGGCCCAGCTCGGCCGGCTTTTCGGCCAGTGCCTGGGCCACGCGCGGGCTGACGACGGCACGCCAGGCAGCGGGCGACTGGGCCAGCACCGCTTCGGGCGGCCCGAAGGCGGCCAGCAGGCGCCGTGCGGTCTCGGGACCGACGCCCGGTGTCAGCAACAGGCGCAACCAGGCGCTCAGTTCTTCGGCACCCACTCGCTCAGGGGTCTCAGGCTTGGATCGGAACCGGCGACAAGGACACTCCCGCCGGCTCAGGGATTGGTGAAGCGGTCCCCGACCTTCACACCGTCCCCGATCTCCAGGACCAGGGCGTAGGACACCTTGTCGAAGGTGCGGAACACCATCATCAGCCCGTTGCGCTCACCGGGCAGGCGCATCATGGGGCGGCTGTTGTCGGTCCGGTCCGCCAGGCGGGCGGTTTCACGCTGCAGGGCAAACACATGCCCCCGTTCCACCCCGTGACTGCTGCCGCGATTGATGGCCACCACCTGGTTCTGGGCCGCAAAGGTGACCGCGTTGCCATACACCTTGACGACCGCACCGGTGATTTCGCTGCCTGGCGCACTCGGCACATAGTTGCTGAAGTCGCGCGGCGGCTCGGGCAACAGGCGATCACCCACCCGCATTTCCTCCTTGGCCTGGGTGATGTCGATGGTGGCCGGGACGATCTCGGTCTGGGGGCCGCGCGATACGGCCCGGCTGAAGAACGAGGTGTTCGCCGCAGCGGGCGCAGCAAGCTCGCGCAGGGACTCGTCCCGAACCAGCTCGGCCTTGCCGACGTACTGGGCTTCGTAGCCGAGGATTTCGCCGGTCTCCGGGTCTTTCAGGGGCACCGCATTGCGGAAGACCCGGAACTGGCTGCCATCGGCCACCCGCAACGGGGTCGCACCTTCCGGCTGGCCGCTGCCGTACAAGGCGCGCGCATAGGCCCGGTCGCCGCGGCTGAGCAGCACACGCGACTCGGGCGTCGCGACGATGCGCGGCGCCTTCGAGAAAGTGGCTTCGTCCACCACCAGCGGTTCGGTCAGGAAAGATTCGATGGCTTGCAGGGAAATCGGCGGAATGGCCGAATCCGACAGGCTTTCGGCACGGACTCGGGGCGAAACCTTGACCGTTTCCAGCCCGCCATCCGGACGGCGGGTGCTCAGGATGGCACGTCCGCTGGACGTGTCCAGATACAGGATCTGGCCGGGAAAGATCAGGTGGGGGTTGCGGATGTCCTGCAGATTCATGCCCCAGAGCTCGGGCCAGCGCCAGGGGCGTTGCAGGAAGATGCCGGAAATCGCCCAAAGCGTGTCACCCCGCTTGACCGTGTATTGGCTCGGGGCATTGGGCGCGAGTTCGGACAGCGGCACACCCGCCTGGGCCACCTGGTTGGCGATGTCCCGCTGCTGCTGCGTGATCGGAAGGTTCGGGAAGGTCTGGGCCTGGGCCACGGTGGCCATGGCGCCGGCCAGCACCAGACCGGCACAGGCCAGGGGGCGCAGGGCCGGGGCGAGAGAAACGGCGGACGACGAAGCGGTCTTCAATGGCATGTAGGGCCCCTGGGGCAGGCTCGCAGGCGCCTCCCGGCCCCATGAAGGCAGGGCCGACGCGCCTGGGCACTGTCGGTCTTGACAAGTCGCATTTGATTTTGCGCCCAAGCCTTTGATTAGGCAATGTTTATGGGCCTGCCGATACACAGCCTCGGAGAAAAGTGGCGAAAATAGCGACAAACGGCCACGAGTGTCGCAGACACGCCATGCCCCGGTCCGACAGCCGGCCCTTGAGGCCGCTGAACGGCGTCACCAGCTTCCTCCCATGACTTCGCCTGACCTGCTGCCCATCCTCACCTACCCGGACCCCCGCCTGCACACGGTGGCCAGGCCGGTTGTCGCCGTCGACGCGCGCATCCGGACCCTCATCACGCGCATGCTGGCCACCATGTACGACGCCAATGGCATCGGTCTGGCCGCCACCCAGGTCGACGTCCACGAGCGCCTGATCGTCATCGACGTCAGCGAGTCGCGCGACCAGCCCATGGTGCTGATCAACCCCGAGATCGAATGGGCCAGCGACGAGAAGCGAAAGGGTGAGGAAGGCTGCCTGTCGGTGCCCGGCATCTACGACGGGGTCGAGCGGTCGATCGCGGTGCGCGTGCGTGCGCTCGACGGTGAGGGCACCAGCCGCGTGGTCGAGGCCGATGGCCTGCTGGCGGTCTGCATCCAGCACGAGATGGACCATCTGATGGGCAAAGTGTTCGTCGAATACCTGTCCATGCTCAAGCGCAACCGCATCAAGAGCAAGCTGGTCAAGGCGCGGCGCGAGGCCGAGCGCGCATGACGCCTCGTGTGGCCCTGACCAGGCTGGCCACCCTGGCACTGACCGGGCTGCTGGCCGGCTGTGCGGCCATGCCCGAGCGCCTGGTCACAGGCACGCCGCGCGCCGACATCGAGCGGGCGCTGGGCCGGCCCAGCGCCGTGATCGGGCTGGCCGACGGCACCCGCCTGCAGTACTCACGCCAGCCAGCCGGGCAGCAAGTGTTCAACGTCGAGCTGGACGCCCAGGGCCGGCTGCGCCGGGTCGACCAGGTCATGGACCCGACCTGGTTTTCGCAGGTCAAGGTCGACCGCTGGACCCGCGACGACGTGCTTCGCCTGTTCGGCCGCCCGGCCCTGGTCGAACGCGTGGCCCTGTTCGAGGGCGACATCTGGACCTACCGCTACCTGGAAGCCTCCTGGCCGCGCCAGTTCCATGTCCACCTGGACCCGGGGGGTGTGGTGCGCAAGCTGATGCACACCGACGAGCCCATGCCCGACGACGTGTTCGACCCGGGCCGCTGACCGGCACCGCCGGTCGATATCATTTCCCCATGAAGCTTGTTTTTGCCGGTACGCCGGAATTCGCCCGCGTGGCGCTTGAGCGCCTGCTGGCCGCCGGTTTCCGGGTGCCGCTGGTGCTGACCCAGCCGGACCGGCCGGCCGGCCGTGGTATGAAGCTGCAGGCCTCGCCGGTCAAGCAGCTGGCCTTGACGCACGGCATCCCGGTGGCGCAGCCGCGCAGCCTGCGCCTGGACGGCAAATACCCCGAGGACGCGGCCGTCGCTCGCGAGGCCCTGCTGGCTTCGCAGGCCGATGGAATGGTGGTGGCGGCCTACGGCCTGATCCTGCCCGCGTGGGTGTTGCAGTGGCCCCGGCTGGGGTGCCTGAACATCCATGCGTCGGTGTTGCCGCGCTGGCGCGGCGCCGCGCCCATCCACCGCGCCATCGAGGCCGGCGATGCCGACACCGGCGTCACCATCATGCAGATGGACGAAGGCCTGGACACCGGCGACATGCTGCTGGTCGAGAAACTGCCCATTGGCGCCGAAGACACCACCGCCAGCCTGCACGACCGGCTGGCCACCCTCGGTGGGCGTCTCATCGTCGAGGCGCTGGAACTGGCCGCCTGTGGCGGTTTGACCCCCACGCCACAACCGGCCGAAGGCGTGACCTATGCGCACAAGATCGAGAAGACCGAAGGCGTCATCGACTGGACGCTGCCGGCCGCGCTGACCGCACGCCGCGCGCGTGCCTTCAACCCCTTCCCCGGCCTGAGTGCCTCGCTGGGCGGTGAGGCCCTCAAGGTATGGTCGGCCCGGCACGAACCCCAACCCGCACCGGCGGACTGCCTGCCCGGGCAGATCCTGGCCGCCGATGCCGACGGCATCCGGGTTGCCACCGCCGACGGTGTGCTGGTGCTGACCGAGCTGCAGCGCGCCGGCGGCAAGCGCCTGGCGGCGGCCGACTTCCTGCGCGGCTTTGCCCTGAGCCCCGGGCAGGTGTTCGACAGCGCAGCCGGAAAGACCGACTGATGTTCCTCAGCGCCGAATACCGCGCCCTGCCCGAGTACCGCGAGGGCATCCGTGACCAGACCACGGTGGCCATGGGCATCGCGGCCTGGGGCCTCATGACCGGCGTGGCCATGGTCAAGTCGGGCCTGTCGGTGCTCGAAGCCCTGCTGATGACCTTCATCGTCTACGCCGGCAGCGCGCAGCTGGCGGCGGTGCCGATGATCGCCGCTGGCGCGCCGATGTGGGTGATTCTGGCGGCGGCCTTCTGTGTCAATCTTCGCTTCGTGGTGTTCTCGGCCCACCTGCGCCCGTACATGATGCACATGCCGCGCCTGCGGCGTGTGGTCTCGGGCTTCGTCACCGGCGACCTGAGCTACGTGTTCTTTGCCAGGCGCTACCCCAAACCCGGCAGCACCCCGGACGAACTGACCGCGCAGCAGGCCTACCTGATGGGCAACTGCGCCATCAACTTCACGGCCTGGATGGTCGCCAGCGTGGTGGGCATCCTGGCGGCCCATGCGGTGCCCACCGAATGGGGCCTGGGTTTTGCCGGCATCCTGGCGCTGCTGGGCGTGCTCTGTTCGCTGGCCACCTCGCCGCTGCGCATGGTCTCCGCCGGCGTGGCCGGGGCGGCGGCCGTGGTGGCCTGGGCGCTCCCGCTCAAGCTCAACATCCTGGTCGCCATCGCCTGCGCCGTGGCCATGTGCCTGGTGCTGGAGAAGACCCCGCTGTTCGGCCACAAGGAAGGCGCTCACCATGCTTGACCTGGACCTGAACACCTTGTGGATCATCCTGGCCATGGGCGTGGTCACGCTCATCACGCGCTCCTTCTTCCTGTTCTCCGACCGGCCGTGGACCCTGCCACACTGGGCGCAGCGTGGGCTGCAGTACGCCCCGATCGCTGCGCTGGCCGCCGTGGTGGTGCCCGAGATCGTCACCACCCAGGGCGCGCTGGTCGGCACCTGGCAGGACGCGCGGCTGTTCGCCGCCGTCGCCGGTGCGGGCTGGTTCGTCTGGCGGCGTGGCGTGCTGGGCACCATCGTGGTCGGCATGGCGGTCTACCTGCCGCTGCGCATCGGGCTGGGGTGGTGAGCGGGCGAACGTTCCAGGTCTCAACGCAAAACACCTTCGGCACCAAGGCCGCCTGTTTCCAAGGCACCCCAGGCACACGACCTCACGGGTCCTGCGAAACCGCTTTGCCCGTGCCGGTGCAAGCGCTCAGCTCATTGCCGTCCGGCATGCGCCGCGCCGCTCAGGCCTTCTTGGCGTAAGCGGTGCACCAGCCTTTGCCTGACACCTGCTTGCCCGGGAAAATCCCGCAGGCCGCGGCGGCGTCGGTGCCTTTGCCCTGGTACAGGACACAGTTGCTGCACTGCTGTCCCGCCTTGTATTTGGCGTGGGTGGCTTTTGTCGCATCGGCCTTGTAGTGCAGGTTCACCGCCATCGCATCGGTTTCGGCCACCATGGGCAATCCCGCTGCCCGTGCCATGCTGGCCAGTCCCAGAGCACATGAGGTGGCAGCCACCTGCATCATGAACACACGTCGTTGAATCTTCATTTCACGCTCTCCAAAAAAGCCAGAACATACTGGCGATACGCTTCAAGGCCGCCGAGGCGGCAAACACGCGGCGAGCCGATACCAGCTCCAGGTCACGGCCCAGCAAATCAAGCCGGTCCAAAGCGTGTGGCTTGGGTAATGGGCCCCTCGAATGGTTTGAACGGCACCGAACAGAACACCCGTGGCCAGGCTCGCAGCCAGGATCCATCGACCCAGCCGGCGGTCCGACGCTCGTTGTCCTTGTCGCCATGGCCATGCGAGGGCCATAAAGGCGAAGCCGGCTGAGGCATGACCGCCGGGGAAGCAGCGGCCTGGTCCGCCGTCTCCTGTCAGCCAAGCCCAGTGGGAGACGTAGGCAGCCGTTCCGCCAAACACATCCAGATCCCAGGGGCAACTGGTGTGGCTGTTCATTTTCATCACACCGACCGCCAGCAAGGCGAGCAAGATGCCAGTGATGGCCACCCATCGATCCCGACCCGGGATGCGTTTGAGAGGCCCGAAGGGAAACAGGGCCGACAGGCTGACGGCCGCCAACAGCCCCCAGGCCATGAGCCGTGCCTGGTCGTGCAGGACAAGCTTGAGGAGCGCGTGATCGCGAAAGACAAAACCGGATGGGTCAGCCAGCCATGACATGACCGTGATGTCGAACCCACTGGCGTCCCAGAACAGTGTCAAAGCCAGGCAGGTCAACGGCCATAGCCCAAGACGGTTTCCGACAAACGCGACCGGGAGGGCTGACGACTCAGACATGACCTCCAGTGGACGTGTTTGACCTTAAATGGCGATTAAGGCTTCGCCGAACACGGTCTGATGCGCTGTGCGGGCTGTTCAGGAGCCACCGCCCGCTTGCCGCTCGGGTGTGTCGGCAAAAACCGGGTGCGTGTCCTGCGGACTTAAGCCGCACATAAGCCTGGGCAAGGAATATCCGGGCGCCGATTGCCTCCATCTGCAGGCGCCGTCTGAACCAGTGCCCACCATGCTCTCCAGCCTCTCTTTCCCCGATTCCGTCCAGCCGCAGCCATTGCTGAAGGTATCGGTACACAGCCCGCTTTATGGCCTGAACCTGTTCACCGTTTGCGGCCACTGGAGACGACCGGCCATTGTCCTAACAGACAGCCAATGCTGCTGACCGATTTCATTGCCCATCTGGAGCGCGCCATCGGAAAGCCGGCCCGGCACAACCTGCTCCCCATTCAGCCCGGGGACGTCCCGGACACCTGGGCTGACGCCAGCCGCCTTCAGGATCTCACCGGCTGGTCTCCAGCCATCGACGTGGGGGTGGGAGTGCAGCGCTTCGTGGACTGGTATCGTGCGTATGCGAAATCACGCGCGGCCGTTCTGCCACGGCAGCCCTCCGACAGCAACGGATGGCTGGGCGCTCCGGCCAACGCGGTCTGATCAGGAGGAAGGTCATGAGGGTACTTGTGGTGGAGGATGACCCGGGCATTGCCAGCGGTCTGGCAGCAGCCTTGCGTGCGGACGGCCACGCTCCAGACGTCTGCGGCAACCTGGCCGGCGCCTGGGCCGCACTTCGGGTGGAGGCTTTTGACGCGATGCTGCTGGACCTGGGCTTGCCCGACGGTGATGGCCTGGACCTGTTGGCTCGACTCCGGCACCAACCCAACCCCATCAGTGATGGACACCCGGGCACACCACCCGACGTACCGGTGCTGATCATGACGGCTCGCGATGGCGTCAAAGACCGCATCGCCGGTCTGGACCGCGGTGCCGATGACTACATCATCAAGCCCTTTGATGCCAATGAAATGCTGGCGCGACTGAGGGCCATGTTCCGTCGCGCCGGTGGTCGTGCACGGCCGCAGATCGAGTACGGCTCACTGGTCATCGACCCGGCCGCCCATACCGTCAGCCGCGATGGCATTCCGGTACCGGTGGGTGGACGAGAGTTCGCCCTGCTGCTGACCTTGCTGCAGGACCGGCCGCGGGTGATGTCAAAAGCGCGGCTCGAAGCCGCCCTTTACGGATTTGGCGAAGGGCTGGAGAGCAACGCCATCGAGGTGCATATCCACCACCTGCGCCGCAAGCTCGGTGACAGACTGATCCGTACCGTTCGGGGGGTCGGCTACTTCATCCCGGAGAAGTCCGGATGAGAACGCGCAAGTCGCTCAACCACTACCTGTTGGCCTGGTCTGCCGCCGCACTCGTGCTGGTCTGGTTGCTCCTCGCGCTGGCCGCGTGGAGCAGCGGACGGCACGAGGCCAAGGAAATCACCGATGGCAAGCTGATCTCCGTGGCGCGGTTGCTGCTGTCTCCCTATGACCAGGCATCGCTCGACACCCCCGGGAACCCGGCAGCGCATCGTCGCGGCTACGCCCTGGAACTGGCTGTTCTGCGCTGGGACAAGGGAATGCTGGTGGAAGATTCCCATGGCTTTGCCACTGCACTCGGCCTGCAAACCCCTCCGACCCCGGGTTTGTCCAGCGTGCGACTCGGGCCAGCCCACGGATCGGGCGACTGGCGCATGTATGTGGCAGCCACACCCGATGATCAGCGCGTGGCTGTGCTGGTGGACATGGAAGACCGCCAGCGCCTGAATCTGGAGCTGACCCAGCACGTGCTGCTGCCTGTCCTGGCTGTGCTTCCGCTGCTGATGCTGGCCCTTTGGTGGGCCATCCGCAGCGGTCTTCGCCCGCTGGACCGGCTTTCTGAACAGGTGCAGAACCTGGACACGGCTGCTGGCCAGCGGCTGGATGCGGCGCACCGCCACCAGGAGTTCGCATCCACGGTGAACGCCATCAACCGCCTGGTCGACGCCTTGCAGTCGCAGGCCCAACGGGAACGGGCCTTTGCCTCCGATGTGGCCCACGAGCTGCGCACCCCGCTGGCGTCAATCGCACTGGGTGCTCGTGTCGCACGCGAGGCGCCGAACGCCGAGGTGCTCGCGCGGCTGGAGCAAGACGCCCTGCGGGCAGGCCGGATCCTGCAGCAATTGCTGGACCTGGCCCGTGCACAACGCGATGCGACGGCAACCGCGACCAATGTGTGCGAGGTTGCGTCGACTGTCATCGGCGAACACGCCCCTTTGGCCTACGGGCGGGGCCAGGAGTTGGCTCTGCAAGCTCCCGATCAAGCCGTCCACCTGCCTGTGCCCCGGACGCTGCTTGAGCTCGCCTTGCGCAACCTGGTCGACAACGCCATCCGGCACACACCCTCGGGCACCCAAATCCGTATCGACGTCCATGCCTCCGGAAAGCACATCGTGGTCGCCGTCAGCGATGACGGCCTTCGCGACAACCGGGTGGCGGCTCCCGCCAGCGACGGGCTGGGACTGGGCCTGCGTCTGGTGGATCGCCTGGCGCAACACATGGGCGCCCGGGTCGAGAGAGGAAATGCTCAGCCCCCGATGACCACGCGCTACGCGCTGGTGTGGCCGGCAACCGCCGCAAGCAAATCATGAAACCACCCGAACATCTGCCCAAACGTCACGGTCTTTCGCGCCTGTGGCACGCTAGCGGCCATTCCTGGAGGGGACTGAAGACTGGCTGGCGCGAGCCGGCCTTTCGGCAGGAACTGCTGCTGAGCGCCGTCCTGGTGCCGCTGGCCGTCGGCCTGTCTGAAGTGTGGCTGGAAGCGGTGGTGCTGGTTGGCGCGGTGCTGCTGGTGCTGGTTGTCGAACTTCTGAACACCGCCATCGAGCGGACGGTGGACCGCATAGGGTCCGATTGGCATGCTTTGTCAGGCATGGCCAAAGACCTGGCCAGCGCTGCGGTGCTGCTGAGCCTCGTCTTCTGCCTGGGTGTCTGGGCCAGCGCCGGCTGGCGATGGTTATCGGGCTGAACGTCAGGACAAGAATCGACGCAGGAATGTTTTTAAGCGGCCACTAATGCCCGAGCCATAACCTGATTCGACCAGCATGGCTGGAAATCGGAACCGGATTCATGGAAATCAAGCCATCGCACTCGCCAGGAAAACAGACTTTCCCAATCGAAGACCCGCTCTCGGCCCGCTCTCGGCACCGCTCGCTCTGGCCATCGAACGCCCTGCTTGCGCTGTGGCTGGCCCTGGCTGGCAACCTGCCTCTGTGGCAGAAGCTGGTTTCGCAGGAAGAGTTGCGCGCCACCGTGGTCTTGTTCGCCAGCTTCGGCCTGGTCATCGCTGCAGCCGTCTTTGCCCTGCTTTCGCTGCTGTCCTGGCACCGGCTCTACCGCCCGCTGGTCAGCCTGCTGCTGCTGGTCACTGCGCTGAATGCGTATTTCATGACGACCTATGGCGCCGTGATCGACCCGTCCATGATGGCCAACGTCCTCCACACCGATGTGGCCGAGGTGCGCGACCTGCTGTCCATCCGCCTGCTGCTCACCGTCGCGGGCGTGGCCGGACCCCCGCTGTGGTGGCTGTGGTGGCGAGCCCCCCGGCCCGGAACCACAGGGCCCCAGTTGCTGCGCAACGCTGGCGCTGTCACAGTGGGCCTGTTGCTGGCGCTGGCCGCCGTGCTCGCCGGCTACCAGGACCTGGCGTCACTGATGCGAAACCACAAGACGGTTCGCTACATGATCAGTCCGCTCAACACCGTCTATGCCGCCGGTCGGGTCGCCTTCGACCACTTGCCACAAACGGCGCAGGCGCATGAACCGGTTGGCATGGACGCCCGGCTCGGCCCGGCCTATGCCAACCCGGCGCGTCCACCCCTGCTGGTCTTCGTGGTGGGCGAGACCGTCCGGGCCGAGAACTTCGGTCTGAACGGCTATGCGCGCCCCACCACGCCGGTGCTGGCCGACTGGCAGCGCCAGCGCAGCCTGGTCAACTTCCCCAATGTCACCGCCTGTGGAACCAACACCGAGGTGTCGCTGCCCTGCATCTTCTCTCCGCTCACGCGCGAGCAGGGCGGCAACCGAAAACCCCGGCACGAAAACCTGCTGGACGTGCTGCAGCGTGCCGGCCTGGCGGTGCTTTGGCTGGACAACCAGTCCGGCTGCAAGGGCGTCTGTGATCGGGTGCCACACGAAAACACCCGCGCGTCAGCCGATGCGCGCTGGTGCGCCGATGGTGAATGCCACGATGAAATCATGCTCGAGTCGCTGGACGAACGGCTGGCTGCCCTCGCCCCTGATCGTCGCGCACGTGGCGTGGTGCTGGTGCTGCACCAGATGGGCAGCCACGGGCCGGCCTACCACAAGCGCACACCAGCCAGCTTCAAGCCCTTTGGTCCCGAATGCCGCAGCCAGACCCTGTCGGACTGCAGCCCGGAAGAACTGAAGAATGCCTACGACAACACGGTGGCCTACACCGACCACTTTCTGGGCCGCACGCTGCAATGGCTGGATGGCCGCAGCGACCGGTTCGATACCGGCATGATCTACGTCTCCGACCATGGCGAATCCCTGGGCGAAGCTGGCCTGTACCTGCACGGACTGCCCTATGCCCTGGCCCCGCGCCAGCAGACCCAGGTTCCCATGGTGTCCTGGCTCTCGCCCGGTTTGCAGCAGCGCGCCGGGGTGAACACCGACTGTCTGCGCAAGAGGGCGGTGGAACCGGTCTCGCACGACAATGTCTTCCACTCGGTGCTCGGACTTATGGATGTCCGGACTTCAGTCCGACAGCCTGCGCTGGACCTGTACACACCCTGCCAGTCGGGTTGATCATGCCGCCGCGGGCAGGGTCAGGCAGGCGCGCAGACCGCCGTCGACGCTGGCTTCCAGCGTGAGCGCACCGCCATAGAGCGCCGCCAGCTCCACCACGATGGCCAAACCCAGTCCGCTGCCGGGCCCGGACTCGTCCAGCCGTACGCCGCGCTGCAGCACCGCCGCGCGCTGCTCGGGCGGGATGCCGGGGCCGTCATCGTCCACCTCGATCTGCAGCTGTGCGCCCTCGCGCCGCACCCGAACCCGAACCGCCGAGCGGGCGCTGCGGCAGGCGTTGTCCAGCAGATTGCCCAGCATTTCCTGCAGGTCCTGCTCTTCGCCCGCAAAGGCCCAGTCGACCGGCACGTCGCCGCCGTCCAGGTCCAGCGCCCGGGCTGCGTGCAGCTTGCTCATCACTCGCAGCAAGCCACCGATCAGCGGGGCCAGTGGTGTCCGCTGACCGGGCAGGCCCTGCGACGCGGCCGCACGGGCACGCGCCAGGTGCCAGTGGATGTGGCGCTGTGCCACCTGCACCTGCTCGGCCACCAGCGGCGCCAGATCACTGCGCGGCGCTTGAGCGGCGGCGTTGCCCAGCACCGCCAGCGGCGTCTTGAGCGCATGCGCCAGATTGCCCGCTTGGGTGCGGGCGCGCTCCACCACTTCCGTGTTGCGATCCAGCACACTGTTGAAGTCGTCGATCAGGGGCTGAACTTCCGCCGGAAAGCGGCCATCCAGCCGTGCACTCCGGCCTTCGCGCACCTGGTGCAGTGCCCGCTGCATGGTCTGCAAGGGCGACAGGCCCACGGCCACCTGGGCCAGCGCAGCCAGCGCCAGCAACAGGCCCAGGCCAGCGAGAGAAGCGGCCAGCACGCCATTGAAGTCGTCCACCGCGGCCAGCGCTTCCCGCGTATCCGCCGCCACCATCAGGCGCCAGCGCGCCTGGGGCTGCTCGGACACCTGCAATGATCGTTCGACCACGCGAACCACGAGGCCCTGAGGCCCGACGCTGTCGTGCATGTGCAGGTCGCCATCGGCCAAACGGTCCGGGGTCAGCGACAACTGCGTGTCCCAGAGCGAACGCGAACGCAACACACCGACCCGTGAATGCCCGTCTGCGCTCATCGCATCCAGCTGCCAGTACAGACCGG
Organism: uncultured Burkholderiales bacterium; assembly: GCA_937873395.1. GTDB lineage: Bacteria > Pseudomonadota > Gammaproteobacteria > Burkholderiales > Burkholderiaceae_C > Hydrogenophaga. The sequence continues at coordinate 4,602 of CALMYH010000139.1, read as the reverse complement.
AGAATGGTTTGTCCCACCGAGGGTCGGACAGGCTGCGCGGGTCGATCACCGGTTGACCCAGTGCATCAAAATCCAGCCGCGCCGTCAGCTGGTCGAGTTGCTGCACCAGCGTGGCGTCTGTCTGTCGCAGCACATGGTCCCGAAACAGACTACCGAGCCAGGCGTGCGCGACAGTCAGTGCCAGCGCCAGTGTGAACAGGGTGGCACCCAGCAGCCGCAGGCGCAGCGAGGAGGGCCAGAATCGACGTGCAGCGGCGATCACGGTGCCACCAGCCGGTAGCCCAGTCCGCGCACAGTCTCGATCATTTCGGGCGGAAGTTTCTTGCGCAGGCGACCGACAAACACCTCGATGGTGTTGGAGTCGCGGTCGAAGTCCTGGGCGTAGATGTGTTCGGTGAGTTCGGTGCGCGAAACCACCGCGCCCGGTCGGTGCATGAGGTAAGCCAGCACCTTGTACTCATGGCTGGTGAGCGTGACCGGTTGGCCGTCGAGGGTGACACGGCCGCTGCGCGTATCCAACGCCAGGGCGCCGCAGGTCAACACGGGCGAAGCGAGACCACTGGCGCGGCGGATCAGCGCCCGAAGCCGGGCCAGCAACTCCTCCATGTGGAACGGTTTGGTCAGGTAGTCGTCGGCTCCAGCGTCGATGCCGGCCACCTTCTCGTTCCATTTGTCGCGCGCGGTCAGGATGAGCACCGGCATCGTGCGGCCGGCGTCGCGCCAGCGCTTGAGCACGGTCAGGCCGTCGAGAGCCGGCAAGCCCAGGTCGAGGATCACGGCGTCGAAGGTTTCGGTGTCGCCAACAAATTGGGCGTCGCGCCCGTTGTCGGCTTCGTCCACCGCGTAACCGGCTTCGACCAGACCGCTGCGCAACTGCGCGCGCAGGGCGGGTTCGTCTTCAACGATCAGGATGCGCATGGCTTCAAGCTTATCAAGGCGGGCTGTTCTGTTGACGATCGCGGCTGCGGTCACGGCGTTTGAGGGCCTCGCCGCTGCCGGCGTCAATCTCGAGCTTGACCAGCCGGCCTCCTCTCTGCAGCAGCTTGACTTCGTAAATCCACCGCCCGTCTTTTCGTTCCAGCTCTACCTCCAGCACCTGGCCAGGGTGTTCGCGCTCCAGCCGTTCCAGCACGGTCTTGAGCGGCAGCACCTGCCCGGCCCGAACGGCGTCGCGGGCACGGTCGTGGTCGCTGTCGGCATGTGCCAGCGGCCACACCAGTGCAGCAGCCAGGCAGAACGCAGAGAGGCGGAGGGACTTCATGACCGGCGATTGTCCGGGTCGAAGCTGAATGCCCGATGAACGCCGGCTTCAGCTTCGGTTCAAGCGTGACTCCACACACTGCCTCCATACCGCCTTCTCACCCATCCGGCACGGAGTCCGTCGAACCATGAAGAACCTTCTCGCTGCCCTGTTCGCTTCCCTGGCACTGTCGGCCGCCCTGGCAGCCGCCGCCCATGCAGCCGACACCTCGCCCGCCCAGCAGCTGGCGCACTGGAGCGCCCAGGCCGGCACGCCCGGCAACGCCGCGCGCGGCCAGACCTTCTTCAACAGCCGACACGGCGGTGAATGGTCGTGCGCCTCCTGCCACGGCACGCCACCCACGGCCGAAGGCAAACACGCCAACACCGGCAAGTCCATCGCACCCCTGGCGCCGGCCTTCAACGCCAGGGCCTTCACGGACTCCGCCAAGGTCGACAAGTGGTTCCGACGCAACTGCAGGGACGTGGTCAGCCGGGAATGCAGCCCCGCCGAGAAGGCCGACGTGCTGGCCTACCTGAACAGCCTGAAGTGACCCGATCCCTCGTTCCACTGGAGCACACGATGACACCGACTTCAAGAATCCTTCGAAGCCTTCTGGCCGTAACGGCCGGCCTGACCGTGCTGTCAGCCGCCCACGCCGACAGCGGCCGTCTGCTGCCGCGCAACCAGCCCGCCGCCTACACCCAGGAATGCGCGGCCTGCCACACCGCCTATCCGCCCGGCATGCTGCCGGCGCGCTCGTGGCAACGCATCATGACCGGGCTGGACCAGCACTACGGCACCGACGCCTCGCTCGATGCCGCCACCGTGCAGCAGATCGGCACCTGGCTGCAGGCCAACGCCGGCACCTACAAGCGAGTGGCCGAAGAGCCGCCGCAGGACCGCATCACCCGCTCGGCCTGGTTCGAACGCAAACACCGCAACATCGAACCCGCCGTCTGGAAACTGCCCAGCGTCAAGAGCGCCGCCAACTGCGCGGCCTGCCACACCGGGGCCGACAAGGGCGACTATAGCGACGACAACCTGCGCTTCCCGGCCGGCCTGGACGCCCGCTACCGCCGAGCCTGGGACGACTGACCCCCAAGGAGCAACCCATGCAAGCCCATCCTGTCTTTCCCTCCACCGGCGACCAACCCCAGGCAGAGGCGACGCCGAGCCGCCTGATCATCGACGCGCCGACGCGCATGTTCCACTGGCTGTTCGCCCTGAGCTTTGTGGGGGCCTACCTCACGGCCGACAGCGAAAACTTCCGTCTGTTGCACGTCACGCTGGGTTACACCATGGCGGGCCTGTTGGTGTTCCGGGTGCTGTACGGCCTGTTCGGCCCTCGCCAAGCCAGGCTGGGTGTGCTCTGGCGCAAGCTCACCGGCCTGCCTGCCTGGCTGCGCTCGGTCCGCACTGCGCCGTCGCTGTCGGCCGTCAACGGACGCCCGGCGCAGAACCTGCTGATGGCACTGGCCGTGTTTGCCCTGCTGGCCATGGTGGTTCCGCTTACCCTGAGCGGCTACGCCACCTACAACGATTGGGGCGACTTCCTGGGCGGCGACTGGCTGGAGGAGGTGCACGAGTTCTTCGGTGAAGCTTTCCTGTTCGTGGTTTTGGTCCACCTGGCGCTGATCCTGCTTTTGAGCCTGTTGCGTCGCAAGAACCAGGCGGCGCCCATGTTCACGGGTCGGGCCGAGGGAACCGGACCGAGCCTGGTGGTCAACAACCGCGCCTGGCTGGCAACCCTGTTGCTGCTGGCGGTGCTGGCCTATGGCGCCTGGGAGTGGCAGAACTCGCCGAGCGGGCTGGTGTCGGCCCAGGCCCTGAGCAGTTTCACAGCTGCTGAAGACCGGGACCACGATGACGATTGACAAAACCGCCGACCGCAGAAGCACCGGTGCCATGGTGACGACGGTGAGTCCCATGAACGCCGGCTGAACGGGCGGTTCAGGACCGGTTCATTGCTCCTTTTCAACAATGGCCTTGCGGTGAATCTTCGCTGCGTTTCTTCAATAGGAATTCATCATGCTTACCTCTCGCAAAGTCGTCTCTCTGGTGGTGGTGTCGGTTCTCGCGACCAGTGCTGCAACACTTCTGCCCGCCGTGGCACAAACCTCGCAGGCGCCTGCCTCTGCCGTCGGCGCAGCACCAAAAGGGAAACCGCTGACCATCGTGCAGCTGCACGACAAACTGGAAGCCGCCGGTTACCGCAACATCCGCAAGATCGAGACCCAACGCGACCGGTTCGAGGTCTATGCCACCAACCGCGAAGGCCAGCGCGTGGAACTGGATGTGGACATCGTCACGGGGCAGGTGATGCGCTCCGAAACCAAACGTGCTGACGACCAGGACCGCCGCGACAAGGACAACCGGGTCGAGCCTGGCTCCAGCAAACGCTGATCCCATCGAAGACCTGCGGCGCCCCGCAGGCGCAATGGTGTTTCAGACTCCCACATACGGAACGAATGGCCCCATGGGCCCGTGGAAAGAAAAGGATATCGACATGAACAGGTACCTTTGCGTGGTCTGTGGCCTGGTTTACGACGAGGCCGCCGGCTGGCCGGAAGAAGGCATTTCGCCCGGCACCCGCTGGGCCCATGTGCCGGCCGGGTGGCGTTGCACCGAGTGCGGTGTGGGCAAGTCCGACTTCGTGATGTTGGACGTGTAGGAAGCCCACGCGCCTGCGTCATCTGCGACGGCGCAGCGTATCGCCGGTCGCGGGATGGCAGGCGGCACCCTTTAGCGGACCGCCTGTCAGGACTCCTACAATAGACAGTTGTCGTCTCCCCGACCCCATGCCCCACCATGCAATTCATCCGCTTCTCCGACCTCTGCGCCCAGGGCCAAGCCAAGGGCAAACGCGTCTTCATCCGCGCCGACCTGAACGTGCCGCAGGACGACGCCGGCAACATCACCGAAGACACGCGCATCCGGGCCTCCATCCCCGCCATCCGGATGGCACTCGATGCCGGTGCGGCTGTCATGGTCACCAGCCACCTGGGCCGCCCGACCGAGGGCGAGTTCAAGCCCGAAGACTCGCTGGCGCCCATCGCGGCCCGACTGGGCCAGCTGATGGACCGCTCGGTGCGCCTGATCAGCCACTGGGTCGACGGCGAATTCTCCGTGGCGCCCGGTGAGGTGGTCCTGCTGGAGAACTGCCGCCTGAACGTGGGCGAGAAGAAGAACAAGCCCGAACTGGCCGCCAAGCTGGGCGCCCTGTGCGACATCTTCGTGCACGACGCCTTCGGCACCGCCCACCGTGCCGAGGGCACCACCTACGGCATCGCCGAGACCGCCCCGATCGCCTGCGCCGGCCCGCTGCTGGCCGCCGAGATGGACGCCATCGGCAAGGCCCT
>CALMYH010000138.1 GCA_937873395.1 uncultured Burkholderiales bacterium | reverse complement strand
GAGTGGGTGATCTGCTCCAGCGCGTCCTCGATGGGGTGCGCGAAGGTGTACATGGGGTAGATGCACCAGGCGTCGCCCGTGTTGTGGTGCGTGGCGCGGCGGATGCGGTAGATGGCCGGGTCGCGCATGTTGATGTTGGGCGACTGCATGCTGATCTTGGCGCGCAGCACGGCGGCGCCGTCGGCGAGCTTGCCGTCGCGCATCTCGCGGAAGCGGGCCAGGTTTTCTTCGGGGCTGCGGGCGCGGAAGGGGCTGTCCACCCCGGGCTTGACGAAGTCGCCACGGTTGACGCGCATTTCTTCGGCCGTCTGCTCGTCCACATAGGCGTGGCCGGCGGTGATCAGGTATTCGGCCGCGCGGTACATGAAGTCGAAGTAGTTCGACGCGTAGTACAGGTGGTCTTCTGTCTTGCCGTTGAAGTTGCTCTGCCAGTTGAAGCCCAGCCACTGCACCGCGTCGAGGATGGAGTCCACGTACTCCTTTTCTTCCTTCTCGGGGTTGGTGTCGTCAAAGCGCATGTGGCAGACGCCGCCGTAGTCGCGCGCCAGGCCGAAGTTCAGGCAGATGCTCTTGGCGTGGCCCACGTGCAGGTAGCCATTGGGCTCGGGCGGGAAGCGGGTGCGGATCTTGGCGGGGTCGGGCTGGCCCGCGTCGTGAAAGGCCGCATCGCCCGGGCCGCCGCCCCATTGGCGCTGGGCGTAGGTGCCGGTGGCCAGGTCTTTTTCGATGATCTGGCGCAGGAAGTTGGAGACCTTGTGCTCCTCGCCCTCAGCGGCGGCGGGAGTGTTGTTTTTGTTGGGGTTGGAGGGGGTGTTGGCGCTCATCCGCTCATTCTATGGCGGCGTCTGGTTCGCAGGCCGGACACGCTGCGTGCATTGGCCTGCGCCGGGCGGTCTCAGATCCAGCCCAGCCAGCCTCCCCAGACCCATTGCCCCAGGAACCGGCCGGGCAGCAAGGTGAAGGCCCCTGCCACCAGGCACGCGGACACGTACAGCGATGTCATCCAGATCCGGTGACGCCTGATCTGCCCCTTGTGCAGCGCCCTGAATGCCACCCCCAGCGAACCCAGGGTCAGTGGGATCAGCAGGTGAATGGGGGTGTAGCCCCAAACGTTGGGCAGCCTGAAATCCCGGATGAACAGGGCCGAAATGGCCGAGGCCAGCATGAGCGTGACCCAGGCATAACCGGCGGCGCGGTGCAGGCGGACGTGCTGGCGCTGGCCGGGTCGGGCACCATCCGCGTGGCCGCGCCGGGCCCACAGCGCCACCGGACCGATCAGCACCGCGGCCAGCGAGGCGCTCAGGTGGATGGCAATCGTGGGTGTCATGTCCATGGCGGAGTCCTTGGGGTGCAAGATCGTGCGTATCCCGGTGTGTATCCCGGTGCGGTCGGCGCCACATCGGGCGCTGGGGCGGACTGTGCCGCTCGTTCCCGGTCGCCGCCAGCCCATTGGGACGAAATGGCCGTGGGGTGGGGTGAGGTGCGCCCAGGCGGCGCGAAGTGCGACCCTGACGATGCGCCCGCAGGGCCGTGGCATGATTCTTGGACTCTTCCATGCCGGCTACTTTCATCTCCACCCCCCACCCATGAACAGCACCGCCGACCTGACACCCGGCTTCATGGTGCTGCACGGCGACCAGCCCGAGGCCTTGCTGGCCCTGCTGACGCAGTGGGTGGCCCGGCACCCGCTGGCACCGCTGGACAACGAGGTGGTGCTGGTGCAGAGCAACGGCGTGGCCCAGTGGCTGCGGCGCTCGCTGGCGGCCGAGCCGGCCGACGGGGGCCTGGGTGTGGCCGCGGCGCTGGAGACCCTGCTGCCGGCGCGGTTCATCTGGGACGCCTACCGCGCCGTGCTGGGCGCCGAGGGTGTGCCCCCGGTGTCGCCCTACGACCGCTCGCTGCTGTTGTGGCGCCTGATGCGGCTGCTGCCCGCGCTGATGGCGCAGGAGGCGTTTGCGCCGCTGCGCCGCTTCATGGCCGACGACCGCGATGGCCGGCGGCGCTTCCAGCTGGCCCAGCGGGTGGCCGACCTGTTCGACCAGTACCAGGTCTACCGGGCCGACTGGCTGGCCGACTGGGCCGCCGGCCACGATGTGCTGGTGCGCGCGCGTGGTGAGCGCGAGCCGGTGCCGGCGGACACGCGCTGGCAGCCCCTGCTGTGGCGCGCGCTGCGCGAGGATGTCGGGCCGCTGCTGGCCGACAGCGGCCGGGCCGACGTGCACCGCCGTTTCCTGCAGGCCGCGGCCGACCCGGCCACCCCGCGCCCGCCCGGGCTGCCGGCGCGTCTGCTGGTGTTCGGCATCTCGTCGCTGCCGCAGCAGTCGCTGGAGGTGCTGGCCCACCTGGCCCGCTGGGTGCAGGTGCTGATGTTCGTGCACAACCCGAGCCGGCACGACTGGTCGCACATCGTGGCCGACCGCGACCTGCTGCGCGCCCAGATGCGCCGCCAGCGGCCGCGCGCCCTGGCGCAGCCAGACGCCGAGTCCCTGCACGCCCACGGCCACCCGTTGCTGGCCGCCTGGGGCAAGCAGGGGCGGGACTACATCGCCCTGGTCGACGCCCACGACCAGCACGAACGCTACGCCGCCCGCTTTGCGGCCATCGGCCAGCGCATCGACTGCTTCACGCCCGAGGACCGGCCCGCACCGACCCGACTGCTGGCGCAGCTGCAGGACGACCTGCTGGACCTGCGCCCCCTGGCCGAGTCACGCGCGCTGTGGCCGCCGCTGGATGCCGCGCAGGACGACTCGCTGCGCTTCCAGGTCACGCACAGCCCACAGCGCGAGGTGGAGGTGCTGCACGACCAGTTGCTGGACGCCTTTGCGCGCGACCCCTCGCTGCAGCCGCGCGACGTCATCGTCATGGTGCCCGACGTGGCCACCTATGCACCGCATGTGCAGGCGGTGTTCGGCCAGACCACCCCAGGCGACCCGCGCCACATTCCCTTTCACCTGGTCGACCGGCAGCAGCGCCGCCACGACCCGTTGCTGGGTGCATTGGAAAAGCTGCTGTCGCTGCCGGTGGGGCGGGTGGCGGTCAGCGAGGTGCTGGACTGGCTGGAGGTGCCGGCCCTGCGCGCCCGTTTCGACATCGATGAAGACGAGCTGCCGCTGCTGCGCCGCTGGGTGTCGGCGGCGCGCGTGCGCTGGGGCCTGCACGCCGCGCAACGCGAGGCACTGGGCCTGCCGGCGCTGGACGGCGACCACACCTGGGACCGCGGCCTGGCGCGCCTGCTGCTGGGCTACGCGGTGGGGCAGGGCGAGTCCTGGAACGGCCTGGAGCCGGTGGACGAGGTCGGCGGGCTGGAAGCGCCGGCGCTGGGCGCGCTGGCCGGGCTGCTGCAGACGCTGGAGCGCCACTGGCAGGCCCTGCAGACCCCGCGCACCCCGATCGACTGGGGGCTGGAGCTGCGGGGTCTGCTGGCGGATTTTTTCCGGGCCGACGACGGCCAGGACGCCCTGACCCTGCAGCGGCTGGACGGCGCGCTGGAAGACTGGCTGCAGGCCTGCGAGGCCGCCGGCCTGGACGAAGCGCTGCCGCTGGCGGTGGTGCGCGAGCACTGGCTGGAGCGGCTGGACGAGGGGGGGCTGCAGCAGGGCTTTCTGGGGGGTGGCGTGACCATGGCCACCCTCATGCCCATGCGGGCGATTCCGTTCCGGCTGGTGGCCCTGCTGGGCATGAACGATGGCAGCTACCCGCGCAGCCGGCGCCCGGTCGATTTCGACCTCATGGCCCACGACTGGCGGCCCGGTGACCGCTCCCGCCGCGAGGACGACCGCTACCTGTTCCTGGAGGCCCTGCTGTCGGCGCGCGAACGCCTGATCGTTAGCTGGTGTGGCCACAGCATCCACGACCTGGCCGAACAGCCCCCCTCGGTGCTGGTGGCCCAGCTGCGCGATCACCTGGCCCAGGGCTGGTGCCTGGCCGGCGACGAAGACCGGCCGGCGCACGCAGCCGGTCAGCGCCTGCTGGCGGCCCTGACGGTCGGGCACCGCATGCAGCCGTTCGACGAAGCCTACTTCCGGCAGACCGGTGACCCACGCCTGTTCAGCCACGCCCGCGAATGGCGGGTGGCGGCCACGACCGCGAATACCAGCGCCGATGCATCACCGGCCGACGGCCTGCCGCTGCCCCCGTTGCCGCCTGCCGAGTCCCTGGGCCTGGCCGAGCTGGGGCGCTTTCTGGCCAGGCCGGTGCGTGGCTTTCTGCAGGAGCGGTTGTCGGTGTACCTGGAAGAGGACGACCCCGCGGGCGATGACGTGGAGCCGTTTGCGCTCAACGGCCTGGACCGGTGGCGGCTGAACGACGAGCTGGTGCAGGGCCAGGTGGCCGCGCTGGATGCCGGTGAGGCCCCGGACGAACACCTCGCCGCCAGCCTGCAGGCCCTGGCGCGCCGCGGCGAGCTGCCACCCGGCGCCTTCGGCCGCCTGCTGGCCGACGAGCTGGCCGAACCGCTGCCGGGTCTGCTCGACCGCCTGATTCAGGCCCGCGCGCGCTGGCCGCTGAGCCTGCCCGACCACGAGGTCGACCTGCCGGTGCCGCCCGGTCTGCAGTGGCTGGGGTTCGGCCGTGTGCAGGGCTGGCTCGACCGCCTGCGTGCCGATGAGACCGGTGCCCGCTGCCGGCTGGCGCTGAGCAGCTCGGCGCTGTACGACGTGAAGGCGAAACACCACCGGCTGGACCGGCTGATGCCGCACTGGGTGATGCACCTGGCCGCCAACCGGGTGATGGGGCCGACCCACACCTGCCTGATCGACCCCGAGTCGCGGCTGGAATGGGCACCGGTGCCCGAGGACGTGCTGGAAACGGCTTGGGCCGACCTGCTGCGCGCGCGGGACGAGGGTATGCGCCGTCCGCTGCCACTGGCCTGGGGCACGGTGCAGGTCTGGCTGGCCCAGAAGGCCACTGGTGCCGACGATACCCAGGCCCGTGAGAAGGCGCGGGCGCATTATGAAGGGGGTTATTCGGCTGGCGAGCGTGACCGCCGGGTCGAGCTGGCGCGGGTGTTTCCCGACTTCGACGCCCTCTGGGGCGAGGGGGCATTCGAGCACTGGGTCGAGCGCGTTGCTGCGCCGCTGGATCGGGTCATTCCGCGCCAGGAGAAGGCGCCAGCCAAAGGCAAGGGTGGGGGCCGCAAGGCGGAAGCAGCCGATGCTGCGGAGGGCCCACCATGAGCTCGACGCCCCCGAAGCTGCTCGACCCGCTGCGCTTTGTGCTGCGCGGCAGCCGCCTGATCGAGGCCAGCGCCGGCACCGGCAAGACCTTCACCATCGCGGCGCTCTACCTGCGCCTGGTGCTGGGCCACGGCGGCGAGGCCTCATTCGACCGGCCGCTCAACCCGCCAGACATCCTGGTGGTCACCTTCACCGACGCCGCCACCCAGGAGTTGCGAGGCCGCATCCGCGACCGACTGGCGCAGGCGGCGCGCTGCTTTGAGGCCGCTGCAGACGAGGCCGGGCTGGCCGGCCAGGGCTTCGACCGCCTGCTGCTGGACCTGCGGGCCGGGTACTCACCCGCAGAGTGGCCCGCCTGCGCGGCCCGCCTGCGCCTGGCCGCCGAGTGGATGGACGAGGCTGCGGTTTCGACCATCCACGGCTGGTGCCAGCGCATGCTCAGCGAGCACGCCTTCGACAGCGGCAGCCTGTTCACCCAGCAGCTGGAGGCCGACCAGCCCGAGCTGATGGCCGAGGCGGTGCGCGACCACTGGCGGGCGCACTTCACACCGCTGCCGCTGGACGCCGCTGCGCGAGTCAAGGCCTGGTGGGCCGACCCCGGCGCCTTGCTCAAAGAGGTGCAGCGGCTGCACGCCTGGCGCGAGCACCTGCCCGAAGGGCGGCCCCCGGCCGAGGCCTTGCAGGCCGCCGAAACCGAGGCGGCCCGGGTGCTGGGCGAGCTGCAGCGGCCCTGGGCCGGCCCGGCCGGTTGGGCGGTGGAGCTGGCTGAGCTGCTGGAGCAGGCCGTGGCGGCCAAGTCGCTGTCCTTGCATCACAACCGCAAAAAATGGATGGCCGAAATCCACCGCTGGGCGCACGCATCGGTGCAGGACGGGGCTGCGGAGGGGCCTCAGATCACCAAGGACGCCTGGGCCAGGCTGTCGCCCGGTTCGTTGGCCGGTTTGGCGTGTGGTGACGTACCGGCCGGTTGGCTCAGCCACCCCGGCTGGCAGGCCCTGGCCGACCTGCGCCAGGCCCTGGCCCAGCTGCCCGATGCGCGATTTGACATGCTGTGCCACGCGGTGCACGACGTGAACCGGCGCTTCGAAGCCGAGCAGCAGCGGCGCGCGCAGATCGGTTTTGACGCGCTGCTGCTGCGCCTGGACAAGGCCTTGCAGGGGCCGGGTGGCCAGCGCCTGGCCGATCGGATCCGGCGCCAGTTCCCGGTGGCGCTGATCGACGAGTTCCAGGACACCGACGCGCTGCAGTACCGCATCTTCGATGCCGTCTACCGCCTGCACGAGAACGCCAGCGACACCGCGCTGGTGCTGATCGGTGACCCCAAGCAGGCCATCTACGGCTTTCGCGGCGCCGACATCCACACCTACCTGCGGGCCCGCCTGGACACCGCCGGCCGTCTGGAGACCCTGGGCACGAATTTCCGCTCCAGCCACGCCATGGTCGAGGCGGTGAATCGCCTGTTCGCCCACGGCGAAGCGCGGGTCGACGGTGCCTTCGGTTTCCGGCAGGGGGACGACAACCCGGTGCCGTTCCAGCCGGTGCAGGCGCGTGGCCGGGCCGAGCGCTGGGTCGACCGCAGTGAGGGCGCCGCGGAAGCGCCGGCGCTGGTGTTCTGGACGCTGGAGGCCCCGGGCAAGCCCACCGTCGAGGCCACGCGCCAGCGCATGGCCCAGGCCTGCGCCACCGAGGTGGTGCGCCTGCTGCACGCCGGGCAGGCCAACCAGGCCGGCTTCGCCCGCGACGACGGCGCCTGGAGGCCCGTGCAGCCGGGCGACCTGGCGGTGCTGGTGCAGGGCCGCACCGAGGCCGAGGCCGTGCGCAAGGCGCTGCGCGAACGCGGCGTGCGCAGTGTCTACCTGTCGGACCGCGAATCGGTGTTCCAGAGCCCGGTGGCGGCGGACGTGCAGCGCTGGCTGCAGGCCTGTGCCGCACCCGATGACGACCGCCGCCTGCGCGCCGCACTGGCCACCGCCACCCTGGCCCTGGGTTGGGACGAGCTGGACCGCCTGGGCCACGACGAGCTGGCCTGGGAAGCGCGGGTGCTGCAGTTCCGTGACTACCACCGGCTGTGGCAGCAGCAGGGTGTGCTGCCCCTGCTGCGGCGCCTGCTGCACGACCACCAGGTGCCGGCGCGCCTGCTGGCCCAGGGCGACGAACGCCGGCTGACCGACCTGCTGCACCTGAGCGAGTTGCTGCAAACGGCCAGCGTGACGCTGGATGGCGAACACGCCCTGGTGCGCTGGCTGGCCGAGCAGCGCCAGGACGAGGCCAGCGCCAGCGGACACGACGTCCGGCGCCTGCGGCTGGAGAGCGAGGCCAGCCTGGTCACCGTGGTCACGGTGCACAAGTCCAAGGGGCTGGAGTACCCGCTGGTGTTCCTGCCCTTCGGCACCAGCGTCAAACCGGTGGCTCCCAAGGCGGGTGAAACCCTGCGCTGGCGCGACGCCGACGGCCATTGGCGCGTGGAGCCCAGCCCTTCGGCCGAGGCGTTGGCCGCCGCCGACCGCGAGCGGTTGGGTGAAGACCTGCGCAAACTCTATGTGGCCCTGACGCGCGCGCGCCACGCCACCTGGGTCGGCCTGGTGCCGGACAAGGCGCTGGACCTCAGTGCCCTGGGCCACCTGGCCGGCCTGCAGCCCGGCGACGAATACGACAGCCTGTGCGCGGCGCTGGACCGGCTGGCCCGTCATCCGTCCGGCGGGGAGGCGGTCATGGACCTGCAGGCCGCACCCGCTGAAACGGAACTGACCTACAGGGACCCCACACCACCGGCGCCGGCGCGCCCCGAGCCGCCGCGTCGGGACCAGCCCCATGCCCGCTGGTGGATCGCCAGCTACTCGGCCTTGCGCGTTGATGAAGCGACTTGGGTGCCGCCTGCTCTGGCGGCACAGTCGGCTGGTGAAGAACGCTTTCTGCAGGCGCTGCAGGAAAGAGCGTCGGTCGATGACGGTGCGGACCTGGTCTTGCCCCAGGCGACCCTGCACGGCTTCGACCGCGGCGCCGGGCCGGGCACCTTCCTGCACCAGCTGCTCGAATGGGCCGGCCGGCGCGGTTTTGCGCGCCTGGCCACCGAACCGGTCGCCCAGCGCGACATGGCCGACCTGGTGGCCCGCCGCTGCAACCTGCGCGGCTGGAGTGCCTGGACCGAGACCCTGCAACACTGGCTGGGCCAGTGGGTCGGCACGCCGCTGCCCCTGGACAGTCTGGACCCCGAGGCCGGTGCCGCTGCGCCCGCGGCCTGGCGGCGCTACCAGGTCGAGCTGGAGTTCTGGCTGCCGGTGCAGGGGGTCGATGCCGTCGCCGTGGACCGGGCCGTCTGTGAGCATCTGTTGCCCGGGCGCGAGCGTGCGCCGCTGGCCCCGCAGCAGCTGCAAGGCCTGTTCAAGGGTTTCATCGATCTGGTGTTCGAGCACCACGGCCGCCACTACGTGCTGGACCACAAATCCAACTGGCTCGGCCCCGACGACAGCCACTACCACCCCGAGGCCCTGGCCTCGGCGGTTCTGTCGCAACGGCTGGAGCTGCAGTACGCGCTGTACACGCTGGCCCTGCACCGCCTGCTGCGCAGCCGGATGCCCGACTACGACTACGACCGGCATGTGGGGGGTGCGCTGGTGCTGTTCCTGCGTGGCCATGCCGCGCCGGGGCAGGGCGTGTTTGCCGACCGCCCCCCGCGTGCCCTGATCGAGCGGCTGGACACCCTGTTTGCCGGCGCCACCGCGGAGGCCGGCGCATGAACGTGCCGTTTCTCGGCCATCGCTTGCCTGCCGGCGTGGCCTGGCTCGACGACTGGGTGAAACAGGGCTGGCTGCGTCCGCTGGACCGCCAGTTCGCCGCCTTCCTGGCCAGCCAGGCGCCGCAGGCCGACCCGCTGCTGCTGCTGGCGGCGGCCTGGGCCAGCCACCAGCTGGGCCGGGGCCATGTCTGCCTGGATCTGGGCCAGACCCTGGCCGACCCGATGCGCGCGCTGTCGCTGCCGGCAGCCGCCCAGTTGACGGACACCGAAGCGGGTACGCCGACACCGCTGTCGCTGCTGCAGGGGCTGACGCTGGCGCGCTGGCGATCGGCCCTGACCGAAGCCACGCTGGTGGGCACCGGGCCCGGCCACACCCCGCTGGTGCTGGAAGACCAGCGCCTGTACCTGCGCCGCTTCTGGCGTTACGAGCAGGTGGTGCGCGCCGACATCGACGCCCGCCTGGCGCAGCCCGCGGCTGCGGCACAGCCCGACGCGGAACCGGCGCTGCGACAGGCGTTGCAGGTGCTGTTCCCCGAAGCCCGAGACCGGGCCGACACCGTGGACTGGCAGCAGGTCGCCTGTGCGCTGGCGGCACGCAGCCATTTCGCCATCTTGACCGGCGGGCCCGGCACCGGCAAGACCACCACCGTGGTGCGCCTGCTGGCGCTGCTGCAGCACCTGGCGCTGGAAGCCAGCGGCGGCCGCCAGCGGCTGCGCATCCGCCTGGCCGCCCCCACCGGCAAGGCGGCGGCGCGGCTGAATGCGTCCATCGCCGGCGCGGTGCAGCGGCTGCCGCTGGACGGGCTGCACGAGCCCGAACGCCTGCGCCAGGCCATTCCGGTCGAGGTGACCACGGTGCACCGCCTGCTGGGCAGCCGGCCCGACACCCGCCGCCTGCGCCACGACGCCACCAACCCCTTGCCGCTGGATGTGCTGGTGGTGGACGAGGCCTCCATGCTGGACCTGGAGATGATGGCTCGTCTGGTCTCGGCCCTGCCCCCGGCAGCACGCCTGGTGCTGCTGGGCGACAAGGACCAGCTGGCCTCGGTCGAGGCCGGCTCGGTGCTGGGCGACCTGTGCCGCCGCGCCGACGAGGGCCACTACACCCCGGCCACGCGCGACTGGGTGCACCGGCTCACCGGCGCCACCTGGGACGCGCGGCTGACCGATCCGCAGGGGCGGCCGCTGGACCAGGCCGTCACCCAGCTGCGCGTGAGCCACCGGTTTGGCGCCGACAGCGGCATCGGCCGGCTGGCGGCCGCGGTCAACGCGGGCGATGTCCCGGGTGTGCGCCGGCTGCTGAGCGCCGGCCTGCCCGACCTGCAGCTGATCGACAGCGCGCAGCCCAACCACCTGCAGGCCCTGGTGGAAGGCGGGGTGCGCAGCGGGGGCGCCGCTCAGTCAGGCCTGTTCGACGCGCCGGACGCGTCGGTCTGGGCCGGCCATGCCCAGACCCTGCGCGCGGTGCGGGCCAGCCGCCCGGCGCCTGACGCGCCCGCGGCGGCCTATGACGAATGGGCCTTGCATGCCCTGCAGGCCCTGGGGCGTTTTCAGCTGCTGGCGGCGGTGCGCGAAGGGCCGCAGGGCGTCGAGGGCCTGAACCGTGCGGTCGAGCAACTGCTGCGCGGCGCCGGCCTGCTGGAGGGACCGCGCGGGGGCTGGTACGCCGGCCGACCGGTCATGGTCACCCAAAACGACCCGGCGCTGGGGCTGATGAACGGCGACGTGGGCATCGCGCTGCCAGCGCCGGTGCCCGAGCGGCCCGAAGTCGGGCTGGTGCTGCGTGTGGCCTTTGAAGGCGGGCCGGACCGGCCGGTGCACTGGGTGCTGCCCAGCCGACTGCGCCAGGTGCAGACGGCCTTTGCCATCACGGTGCACAAGTCGCAGGGGTCGGAGTTCGACCACGCGGCGCTGGTGCTGCCGGCGCAGGCCTCGCCGGTGCTCACCCGCGAGCTGGTCTACACCGCCATCACCCGGGCACGCAAGGCGTTCACGCTGGTGAGCTCGCCAGCCGGGCCGCAGGTGCTGGAGGCCGCGATCCGTCGCCGTGTCGAGCGTGTCGGCGGACTCTGATGCCAGCGTCTCAGACGATGTCGATGACGTGCAGGCCGAACTGCCCCCGGCTGCGGTCGGCGAAATAGCGCTCCAGGGTTTCGCGCACGGTGCGAAAGGCCAGTTCGTCCCAGGGAATCTCGGCCTCCGAAAACAGCCGGGCTTCCATGGTTTCGGTGCCTGGTTCAAAACGGTCACTGAGCAGGCGGGCGCGGTAGTAGAAGTGCACCTGGCCCACCCGCGGCACGTTCATCAGCGTGAACAGCTCACCGATGGCGATCTGGGCACCGGCTTCTTCGTCGGTCTCGCGCATGGCGCCTTCGGCAATGGTCTCGCCCAGCTCCATGAAGCCGGCCGGCAGCGTCCACTTGCCCTTGCGCGGCTCGATGTTGCGTTTGCACAGCAGCACCTGTTCACCGTGCTCACCCCAGACCGGCACCGTGCCCACGACGTTCAGCGGGTTGTCGTAGTGGACGGTGTGGCAGGCCGGGCAGACGGCGCGCATCTTGGTGTCGCCGTCGTCGGGCAGGCGCAAGT
Source organism: uncultured Burkholderiales bacterium (assembly GCA_937873395.1). Lineage (GTDB taxonomy): Bacteria > Pseudomonadota > Gammaproteobacteria > Burkholderiales > Burkholderiaceae_C > Hydrogenophaga. The sequence goes on along the minus strand of CALMYH010000138.1, from coordinate 18,039 downwards.
CCACGGCGGTGCCGCAGTTGCGGCAGTGTTTGGCTGGCGGGCGGATCATGAAAGCAGTGTAGCCCGAGGCCAGCGGCCACAAAAAAACCGGGACATGCCCGGTTTTTTCGCCGAGGAGGCCGGCTTCAGGCCTTCTTGCCGTGTTTCTCGATCAGGGCCTTGGCTGTGTCGAACAGCTGCTTGCCGTTGAAGCCGCGGCGGTCCATGTCCTGCATCCACTCGACTTCGACCAGGCGGGCCTTGCGGCGGAACTCCTGCGCGTCGGCCGCCGAAATGGTTTGGATGGTGTTGCCCTGGTCCACCGCTGCCTTGCGGCCGGCCGCGTCGCCACCCTGCTGCACCTTGCCCAGCCAGCCCGAGGTCTCGATGCCCGAGTTGCGGTCGATCACAGCCTTGAGGTCGGGGGCCAGAGAATCGTACTTGCGCTTGTTCATGGCCATCACGAAGGTGGTGGTGTAGAGCGCGCCACCGGCCGGGTCGAACTCGCTGTGGAACTTGGCCAGTTCGTGCACCTTGACCGCCGGCACCACTTCCCAGGGAATCACGGCGCCGTCGATCACGCCCTTGGACAGGGAGTCGGGGATCTGCGGCAGCGGCATCCCGACCGGGGTGGCCCCCAGGTAACCCAGCATCTTGGTGATCTGGCGGGTCGGGCCACGCACCTTGGAGCCGCGCAGGTCGTCGGCCGTGCGGATGAGCTTGTTGCGCATGTGGAACACGCCCGGGCCGTGCACGTGCAGCGCAACGGGCTGCACGTCGCGGTACTCTTCGGCCGCGGCAGTGTGGATGTATTCCCAGAAGGCCTTGGAGGTGGCCTCGGCGTTGTTCATCATGAACGGCAGCTCGAACACTTCGGTGCGGGGGAAGCGGCCGGGGGTGTTGCCGGGCAGGGTCCAGACCACGTCGACCACGCCGTCACGGGCCTGGTCGAATAGCTGCACCGGCGAGCCGCCGAGCTGCATGGCCGGGTAGGCCTCGAACTTGATGCGGCCGTTCGAGTCCTTTTCGACCTTCTCCATCCAGGCCCGGTGCATGTTCAGCCACACATTGGACTGTGGCGACATGAAGGTGTGGAACTTGAGCGTGACGGTCTGCTGGGCAAAGCCGACGATGGCGGGCGCGCCCAGAGCGATGGCGGCGCCGGACTGGAGCAGGGTTCTGCGCTGGATCATGGAGGTCTCCTTTGTGCTTGAGGATGGAAAAAAAGGGCTCTCGGGCAATGTAGTGCGCCGCAGCACGGCACCGGCACAGGTCTTACCCTAGGCGAAACCAGATTTTCATCTGGTTAAATCAATTTACCCATGCGAAATTATAGACTCCCCGGTCAGGGCCATCCTTTCGGGCGGGAGGTCTTCAGGCCAGCCTGAGCGCAATGCCTTGCAGGCCCTCGACACCGCCGGTGAGCAGGTCTCCCCGCACCAGGCTGCCCACACCTTCAGGGGTTCCGGTGTAGATGAGATCGCCGGCCTGCAGTTCCCAGGCGCGTGAGAGGTGCTCGATGATTTCGCCCACGTTCCAGATCAGCTGACCGAGGTCGCTGCGCTGGCGTTCACGGCCGTTGACCTGCAGCCAGATGGAGGCTCGCCCGATGTCGCCAGCCTGGGCCGCTTCGGTGATCGGCCCGATCGGTGCCGAGTGGTCGAACGCCTTGCCAATGCACCAGGGACGGCCCTGCTGTTTCATGCTGGCCTGCAGGTCGCGCCGGGTCAGGTCCACGCCGACCGCGTAACCGAACACGTGTTGTTCCGCATCGGCCGCGAGAATGTTGCGCCCACCGCGACCGATGGCCACCACACATTCGATTTCGTGGTGCAGGTCGCTGGTCAGGCTGGGGTAAGGCACCAAGGTCGGCTGGGGCCCCTCGGCGACCACCAGCGCGTCGGCCGGCTTCAGGAAAAAGAAAGGCGGTTCTCGGCCGCTGAAGCCCATTTCCTGGGCGTGGGCCACGTAGTTGCGGCCCACGCAGTAGATTCGATGGACCGGGAAGCGCTCCGAACGACCCACCACCGGCACGGAGACCACAGGTGGCGGGCTGATGACGAAATTCATGGATGCTCTCCGTTTTGGGGGGTGTCAGGGCGGGCTTTGCGCTCCATCACCCGCACCGGGCCGCGCTCCTTGAGTCGGCGCGATCGGACCCAGCGCACGCGCAGCACCCAGATGCCGCTCACCAGAAAAAAGGCGGCCACACCGCTGACGGAGGCCATCAGGGCCATCCCCAGAACCAGGGGTTTGCCCACCGAGCCGAACTGGCGAAACCAGCGTTTGATGGTGCCGTGCGAGTCTTCCGCCTTGCCCGCTTCCTCCTGGGCGCGGCTGAGCAGCTGCATGGCCTCGGATTCGGGCAGTGTTTCCCGACCCAGCACGAATTTGCCCAGCCGGTAGGAACCGTACCAGAGCGGCCCGTAGGTGACCGGGTTGGAGATCAGGGTGCTGGCGACCGCGGCCGGCACATTGGCCCGCATGGCGACGGCCACCGCGACCGAGAAAGGAATCTGGGCAACGGGAATCAGCAGGCCGAAGAACACCCCGATGGCCACACCGAAGGCGATGCCCCGCCGGCTGAAATGCCACAGCTTGGGGTGGTGCATCAGGGGTCCCAGCCAGCGGAGCCAGCGGTTGGAGCGGACGCTCTCCGGCGAAGGCAACATGCCCTTGAGGCGCTTGAACATGCTGGTTTGAGTGCGGTGGGGTGAACGGGTTCAACCCGACATTCTCGCTGATGCCGACGCCTCGAATGCGAAGGCAGCGACAATCCGGGCATGAAAATGAGCTTGCAGGATGTCCTGTTCTCCCAGGGCTTCGGTACCCGCCGGATCTGTTCGGGCCTGGTGGAGCAGGGGCATGTGACCGTGGGGCCCCAGGACCAGACCTGTACCGACCCGTTCAGCGAGTGGGAAACGGACGGCCTGGTGTTTCGCGTGCAGGGCGTGGCCTGGCAGTACCACCGCCGCGCCTACCTGTTGCTGAACAAGCCGGCCGGTTTCGAGTGCTCGCACAAGCCGGGTGCCCATCCCAGTGTCTACACCCTGCTGCCGGCACCGCTGCGGCAGCGGGCGGGCACGGCCGCCGCCGGTGTGCAGGCGGTCGGACGCCTGGACCAGGACACGACCGGCCTGTTGTTGCTTTCGGACGATGGCAAGTTCATCCACCGGCTGACGTCGCCCCGGCACCATGTGCCCAAGATCTACGAGGTGACGGTCAAGCACCCGCTGGACGAGCGGCAGATCCGGCGCCTGCTGGACGGGGTGGTGCTGGCGGACGATCCGCAGCCGGTGCGCGCCGCAGCCTGTGAGCGGGTAGGGGATTTGCACCTGCGCCTGACCCTGACCGAAGGCAAGTACCACCAGGTCAAGCGCATGCTGGCCGCCGTCGGCAACCGGGTCGAGGGCTTGCACCGCTCGGCCATTGGCCCGGTGCGTTTGCCCGAAGACATGGCGCCGGGCGCCTGGCGCTGGCTGAAGGCCGAAGAGGTTCATGCCCTGGCCGGTGGCGCGGTGTCCTGACCAGGCGCCGGACCGGGAACTCAGAGCAGGTCGCCCTTGCGGCTGTCCAGCGGCACCAGGAAGGAGTTGTCTTCCTGCCATTGCGAGGGAAAGTCGCTGCGGGCGCCGGTGGTGCTGTTCGGCCAGTTGGACAGCGGGCTGAAGTCGCTCTGGCGGCTGCTGCGCTGACGGCTGATGGCCGAACGCAGGTTGCTCTGGGCAGCGATGATGGCCCGCTCTTCCATCTCGCGCTCGCGCATGGCCTGCGTGGTCATGGATTCGCCCAGGAATTCGGCCCGGATTTCCGCCACCGAAGGCAGGTTGCCGGACTTGATCACCCAGTAGGGCAGCCCGATCTGCGTCAGCAGCGAGTGCTTGAGCAGGCGTGTGGCGCGCGGGATACCGCTTGTGCCCGGCACGTCCAGGCAACCGACCACCCGTCCGTCGGCCTTGCAGATGGTGAATGTGCAGTAGACGCCGCCGAGCAGCCGGTACCAGTGCATGCCCTGTTCGCGGTTGCGCGGCAGGGTGAAGCGTGTCACCGGCAGCTTGATCATGATGTGGTGATCGTAGAAGGCGCGTGCCAGCCAGTGCCATACGCGCGCTTCTTCGCTGTTGGTCAGGCTTCGTGTGCTCAGCGGCCAGTGCTTGGGGATCCGGCGACGCTGTCGGGCCCGGTACGATTCCCAGCTGGCGTGCAGTACCGCTCCCAACGCCAGCAGGGCGGGGATCAGGACGGCCAGTAGCCAGGGGTTGGTCCAGGTCAGCATGGGCGGTGTGACAGCGGAATATGTATCAAACTGTACGCAATTGTCGCGAAGTGTCTGACGGATCGGATCATCCGTGCTGGCTTATATCGTGCAATTGTTGGGGTTTGGGCCGGGTTTTTTCCCCAGTTCGGGGGAAAAACGTGGCCGATGGGCCACGAAGCCGGCCGGGAACGCCTGTTACCGGATCATGCCCCACTCCCGGAGGCGGCTGCTGGCGTACTGGGCGGCCTGGCCCTGTTGCGTGATCTGCAGGAACTGCCGGTACTGAACGGCCGCTTCCGGTCGCCGGTTCATGCCCTCGAGGGCCACGCCCTTGAGGAAGACGACCCCGGGGTCGCCGGGCAGCTGACGATCGAAGCGGTCCAGGCCCTCAAAGGCCTCGGCCGGATTGCGCAGGCTCAGTGCCAGCACGCCGGACAGCTTGTGCGCCTGGGCCTCCTGGGGGTAGATGGACTGGGCCTGCCGCGCATAGGTGCGGGCTTCCTGGGTGCGGCCCATTGCCTGCAGGCATTGCGCCATCCGGACATGGGCCGCGTAGTCTTGCGGGGTGTGCCGCAAGGCGGCCCGGAATTCGGGCTGGGCCTTGTCGTAGGCCTTGGCGGCCATGGCCACCTCGCCGTTCTTGCAGGCGGTGATGGTCGGCCGGATGCGCCGCAGGCTGGCTGTCTCGTCCATGAAACGCTCCCTGCGCGGCGACGCCTGGCTGGCGCCGGCATGGCGGGTGCTGGCCAGGCGGGCCGCCGTGTCCCGGCGCTCGCCGGACATGGGGTGGGACGAGAACATGGTTGCCAGCAGGCCGGGCGAAGACTTTTCCTGGTCGACCAGCAGCTGGTGGAGGCGGGTCATGCCTTGCGCCGGGTAGCCACCACGGACCATGTAGTCCTGTCCCAGCGCATCGGCTTCGCGTTCGTTGTCGCGCGAGTAGCTGGCCAGCAGGGCGCTGGCGCCGATCTGGCTGCCAAGGCCGACCAGTTCGCCCCAGCGCGAGCCCTGCGCCGCGACGTTCAGCCCCAGCACCGCCGCCTGTGCCACCATGGCCTGTCCCTGACGCTGGGCGGCGTGACGGGCATTGACGTGGGCTATCTCATGGCCGAGCAGGGCCGCCAGCTCGGCCTCGTCGTTCAGCTCGCTCAGGATGCCTCGCGTCACACCCATGGCGCCGCCGGGAAAGGTGTAGGCATTGACGTAATTGGCGTTGAGGACCCGATACGAGTAGGGCATGTCGGGGCGGTGGCTGACCCGGTGCAGGCTCTGGCCCACATCGGCCACGTAACGGTTGACCGCAGGGTCCTGAATGGCGCCCAGGTCCTGCGAAAACTGGTGTGGCGCCACCTGGGCGTCGATCGCCCGTTCCTGGGCCTCGCTCATGCCGACCACGATGGTCTGGCCGGTCACCGGCGACTGGGCGCAGCCTTGCAGGCTGGCCAGCGCGGCGGCACCGGAACTGGCACTGACCAGCCACAGGGCCTGGCGACGACTCAGGCGGCGGGACTGGATGCCTTGGGCCAGGGCGGCCGGGCTGCATTCGGTGTTGCGCATGGGGGTCCGGGGAAAATATGGGTATGCAGGTGCTAGGGTCGGTCTGCAGCAGGGAAGTTCAACCGATTCTGCCGCCGTCCGGCGCGGTCGCCCATCCCTTGTTCGGGTGATTCGGGCGGGAGGCCGGTATCGATCGGACTTGTTCTGTCGTCCGTATCCAACAAGCTGGCGATGCAGAGGGCATTGGGGACAAGCAGGTTTCAGGGCAGCTCGGCCAGAAAATGCAGCATCTGTCGGGTCAGCGTCTCGGGTTGGTCGCGGTGCGGGCTGTGACCACAGTCGTCGAGCACGCAGGTCCGGGCAGCGGGCACGGCTTGCACAATGGCAGCCACCTGCTCGAGCGTGCCGTATTCGTCATTCACGCCTTGCACGACCAGAACCGGGCAAGCGATGTCGCGGCAGGTGTCGCGTATGTCGAAGTCGCGGAAGGCCTCGCTGAGCCAGACATCGTTCCATTGCCAGAAGGCGTTGTCCGGGTTCGTGTGGTAACGGGCCAGGCGAGAGCGCAGGTCGCCGGTCTCGTAGGCCTGCCTCGCCAGTTCGATGGCCTGCAGGGCCATCGCCTCGACCATGACATGCGGGGCCATCGCCACGCATCCGGCCAGCGGGTGCCGCGCCGCGTGCAGCAATGCGATGGTGGCTCCATCCGAATGGCCGACCAGCACCGGGGCCTGCAGGCCCAGGGCCTGCATCAACCGGGGCAGCACCCGTTCGGCCTCACGGTGCATGTAGTCGGGGCGGTGCCGGCCGCGGCTCCAGACCGGGCCGTCCTGCCACGCGCCCCGGACATCGGGCACCGGATCCGATGCGCCATAGCCGCGGCGCGAGTACATCCAGCCGGCGCGGCCGCTGGCCTCGCAGAGCTCCTGGGGCCACAGGCGACCGCGTTGTCGCCACATGGCCACGCTGCCCAGGCCCTCGTGCAGGAAGAGCAGGGGCGCCCGGTCGGACGGCCCGTGAATGGGGGCCACTTCCAGGCCGACCCCGTCGATGTCGATGCGTTCCATCGGCGCATCCTAGCGCGAAGTCGTCTCCACGGCCGTCGCGCCGGCAGGAACGCCCGCGGCGCGGTATTCTTCGCCCATGCCGCTTCTGTTTGATGCGTTCTGGCGTGCCGTGGCCTACTGCCTGCACCCGCGCGTGATTGCCTTCTCGCTGCTGCCGCTGGTCCTGATGGTGGTGCTGTCGTTCGCCCTCGGTTACCTGTTCTGGGATGCCGCCGTCGAGGCCGTGATGGAGACCTTGCACAACATGGCGCTGCTGCAGGCCTTTTTTGCCTGGCTGGAGCGCATCGGCATGGAAGGCTTGCGCACCGTGCTGGCCCCGCTGCTGGTGCTGGTGCTGGCGACGCCGGTGATCGTGCTGGGCTGCCTGCTGCTGGTGGCGGTGTTCATGACGCCGGCCATGGTGTCCCTGGTGGGCCGTCGGCGGTTTCCGGAACTGGAGAAGAAACAGGGTGGGTCCCTGCTGGTGAGTGTGCTGTGGTCGTTGGGCTCCACCCTGTTGGCGCTGCTGCTGCTGGTGCTCTCGATGCCCTTGTGGCTGATCCCGCCGCTGGTGTTGATCCTGCCGCCGCTGATCTGGGGCTGGCTGACCTACCGGGTGTTTGCCTTCGATGCGCTGGCTGAGCACGCCAGCGCCGAGGAGCGCCAGCACATCCTCAAGGAACATCGGGGCACTTTGTTGCTGATGGGCATCCTGACCGGTTACCTGGGTGCTGCGCCCAGCCTTCTGTGGGCTTCGGGGGCGCTGTTTATCGCACTGGCCCCATTGCTGGTGCCGGTGGCCATCTGGATCTACACCCTGGTCTTCGCCTTTGCCTCGCTCTGGTTCGCACACTATGGCCTGGCGGTGCTGCAGAAGATGCGTGGCAACCGCGGCATCGAGGTGCTGGACGCCGTCTGGCGCGAGCCGTCCACCCACGACGCCAAGGAGGCACAGGAGGCGCCCCGGGAGAGCCGTCCATCCGAGCCGTCCGTGGTTCTTCCGCGCCTGCCTCAACCTCCCGACAGACCCGTCTGAAAAAATGAACCCGTCCCTGCTTCCCCCGCACACGCTGCCCCCGGCCATCGGGCTGATCATCGTGGGTGACGAAATCCTGTCCGGCCGGCGCAGCGACAAGCACCTGCCCCGGGTCATCGAGATGCTGGGCGAGCGGGGGCTGTCGCTGGCCTGGGCACAGGTGGTCGGCGACGATCCGGATCGCATCACCGCCTTGTTGCGCCAGGTGTTCGCAAGCCGTGATGTGGTGTTCTGCTGCGGCGGCATCGGCGCCACACCGGACGATCACACGCGGCAGTGCGCGGCGGCTGCGCTGGGCGTCGAACTGGCTTTGCATCCTCAGGCGCGGGCCCTGATCGAGGAGCGCATGCGCGATGTCGCGACCGAGCAGGGGCTGCCCTACGAACCGGACCGCCCGGACAATGTGCACCGCCTGAACATGGGGGTGTTCCCGACAGGCGCCGACGTCATTCCCAACCCCTACAACAAGATTCCCGGCTTCAGCTGCACCGGCGCGGGCGGTGCCCGGGTGCATTTTGTGCCGGGTTTTCCGGTCATGGCCTGGCCGATGATCGAGTCCCTGCTGGATCACGCCTACCGGGAATGGCACCGGCCCCGGGAGCGGCAGGAGAAGTCGGTGGTGGTGTTCGGCGCCATGGAGGCCACACTGACACCGCTGATGCTCCAGATCGAGCGCGACCACCCGGTCAAGGTGTTCAGCCTGCCCAGCGTCGACCATCCCGTCCATGGCCGACACATCGAACTGGGGGTCAAGGGAGAAGCGCGGGCCGTGGCGTCCGCCTACGCCGATTTGGTGGCCGGCCTGCAAAGCCATCAGGCGCGGTTGGGCCCCGAAATGGTGCGAAATCTGTAGGCACCAAATCAGTGCAGATTGTGCGCACTTTCATGGTGCGCTCTTGACCTGATTCCGCCTGAACCGCTTCAGGATACCCATCCGATGCCATGCGCACGCCCCGCCTGCGCCTTGTCGGTGCGTGCGGGGCGCGCATAATGGGTCATGCAAGGGTGTCCATCACCCAAACCGTGCACCGCGCAGGAAGCGGACGGCGGGTGGCACGGTTACTGCTAGGTTTTGACGACCGCTTTTTTTCTTCCACACACCCAGCTACAGGAGCATTTGATGGCCAAGACCGTCGCAGACGTGATGCAAATGGTGAAGGACAACGACGTCAAGTTCGTGGACTTCCGTTTCACCGACACCCGGGGCAAGGAACAGCACGTGACCGTGCCCGTGTCCGCTTTCGGCGAGGACAAGTTCAGCGACGGTCACGCCTTCGACGGTTCGTCGGTTGCCGGCTGGAAGGGCATTGAGGCCTCGGACATGCAGCTCATGCCCGACCCCGCCACCGCCAACATCGACCCCTTCTTTGAAGAAACCACGCTGTTCATGCAGTGCGACGTGATCGAGCCCAGCGACGGCAAGGCCTACGACCGCGATCCGCGCTCGGTGGCCCGCCGTGCCGAGGCCTACCTGAAGGCTTCCGGTCTGGGGGACACCGCCTACTTCGGTCCGGAACCCGAATTCTTCATCTTCGATGGCGTGCGCTGGAGCTGCGAACCCGGCCGCGGTTTCTATGAGATCGAAGAATACGAAGCGCCCTGGAACAGCGGTGCCAAGCTCGAAGGCGGCAACCGCGGCCACCGTCCGCGCACCAAAGGCGGCTATTTCCCGGTGCCCCCGGTCGACAGCACGCACGACCTGCGCGCCGAGATGTCGCTGATCCTGGAATCCCTGGGCATTCCGGTCGAGGTGTTCCACCACGAAGTGGCTGGCGCCGGCCAGTGCGAGATCGGCACCAAGTTCTCGACCCTGGTCGAGCGTGCCGACTGGACCCAGGTGCTCAAGTACGTGGTCTGGAACGTGGCCAACGCCTATGGCAAGACCGCCACCTTCATGCCCAAGCCCTACCACGGGGACAACGGCTCCGGCATGCACGTGCACCAGTCGGTCTGGAAAGACGGCAAGAACCTGTTCGCCGGTGACGGCTACGCCGGCCTGAGCGATTTCGCGCTTTACTACATCGGCGGCATCATCAAGCACGCCCGTGCCCTGAACGCCATCACCAACCCGTCGACCAACAGCTACAAGCGCCTGGTGCCGCACTTCGAAGCCCCGGTGAAGCTGGCCTACTCCGCCAAGAACCGTTCGGCCTCGATCCGCATCCCCTACGTGGCCAACCCCAAGGGCCGCCGCGTGGAAGCCCGCTTCCCGGATCCCATGGCCAACCCCTATCTGTGCTTCTCGGCCCTGCTGATGGCCGGTCTGGACGGCGTGGAGAACAAGATCCACCCGGGCGAAGCCGCCACCAAGGACCTCTACCACCTGCCGCCGGAAGAGGACAAGCTGGTGCCGACCGTCTGCCACAGCCTGGACATGGCGCTGGACTACCTCGACAAGGACCGCGCCTTCCTGACCAAGGGCGGCGTGTTCACCGACTCCATGCTCGACGCCTACATCGAGCTCAAGATGACCGAGGTCAATCGTTCACGTGTCGAGGTGACCCCGACCGAGTTCGACATGTACTACAGTCTGTGACCGTTTGCGCCTGAAAGGGTGTTGATCGTCAGGGGCAGCGCAAGCTGCCCCTTTTTCTTGCCCGCTTGCGGCATACTTGCTGACGGGCCATGCCCGGCATGGGCACTTTTGTGTGTCTGTCGCCTCCCAGAGGAGAAGACCCGGTAATCCTGACCGGCTGTGGCCCCCGCCTTCGTATTCCCGTCCGAGCTCATGTCCAAACTCCGAATCCTGACGCTGACTTTGCCCCTGGGGCTGCTCACCTGGGCTGCCGGTGTCCCTTGGGCTCATGCCCAGGGGCAGGTGTTTCGTTGCCCGGGTACACCGGTCGAGTACATCAACGATCCCCAGCAAGCGCGGGCCCGGGGTTGCCAGCCCATGGACGGCGGCAACATCACCATCATCCAGGGCACGACACCGCGTCCCGCGCCGGCCCCTTCGTCGGCGACGGTGCCATCTCGCCCGGCGACGGGCACACGCAACGGCGCGGACCGGGTGGACCCAGCCACGCAGCGCGCCCGCGAGAGCGATGCTCGGGCCATTCTGGAGAACGAGTTGCGGCAGGCCCAGGAGCGGCTGGCGCAGGCGCGCACCGAATATGCGGACGGGCAGCCGCCCAAGCAGGGCATCGAGGGGCGCAATCACCAGCGATACCTGGATCGTGTCGCCGAGTTGCGTGCGGCCGTCAACCGCGCCGAGGCCGATGTGACCGGCATACAGCGCGAGCTTGAACGCCTGCGTGCGCCGTCGGCGCCACCCGCGGGCAGCAACAGTCGATGAGCGAAGGCAAGGAGGGTTCTGCGCCGCGCTCGATGGCCGCTTCGGCCGTCTCGGCCCTGAAAAAGGCCGGCAAGCGCGTGGTCAGGTCGGTGGATGCGGCGCAGCGTTTTCAGCCACTGGACCTTCTGGCCACCCTGGCCGCCGTGGTCGATGCCGACGGGCGCGTGGTGTTTGCCAACGCGGCGCTGGAGGACGCCCTGGGGATGTCGCGGCGCAGCATCAACGGGTCGCTCCTGCAGGAGTGTTTTACCGAGCCCCAGCTGCTCGACAACGCCTTGCAGGGCGCGCGCGGCAACGAGTTCGCCGCGCTGCGCTACGACGCCTGGCTGCGCCGCCAGACCCACGATCCGCTGCCGGTGCATGTGGTGGTGGCCCAGACCGAGACCGCCGGTGAAGTCATCGTGGAGCTGTTGCCGCTGGAACAGCAGACCCGCCAGGAGCGTGAAGAGCGTTTGCTGGACCAGGCCCAGGCCAACAAGGAACTCATTCGCAACCTGGCGCACGAGATCAAGAACCCGCTGGGCGGTATCCGTGGGGCGGCCCAGCTGCTGCAGATGGAACTGGACAGCAAGGAGCTGGTCGAGTACACGCAGGTGATCATCCACGAGGCCGACCGGCTGCAGTCGCTGGTGGACCGCCTGCTGGCGCCACACCGCCGACCCCATGTGGTGGGTGACGTCAACATCCATGAGGTCTGCGAGCGGGTGCGTTCGCTGATTCTCGCCGAGTTTCCGCGGGGTCTGCGTGTGGTGCGTGACTACGACACCTCGATTCCTGAGTTTCGGGGTGACCGGGAGCAGCTCATCCAGGCGCTGCTCAACATTGCCCACAACGCGGCCCAGGCGCTGGGCGAGCGCATCGCGGCGGGTGACGGCGAGATCATTTTCCGCACCCGCATCGGTCGCCAGGTGACTTTTGGCAAACAGCGCTACAGGCTGGCACTGGAATTGCATGTGATCGACAACGGGCCCGGCGTACCGGACTCGATCAGGGATCGCATCTTCTTCCCGCTCGTGTCGGGACGCGAGGGCGGTTCCGGCCTGGGGCTCACGCTGGCACAGACCTTTGTGCAGCAGCACCACGGCCTGATCGAGTGCGATAGTGTGCCGGGCAGAACGGATTTCAAACTCCTGATTCCGTTGCCCTGACAAAGACACATGCCTTGCCTCACAAGAAGGGACGACCTGCACATGAAGCCGATCTGGATAGTGGATGACGACCAATCGATTCGGTTTGTGCTGGAGAAGGCCCTGCTGCGGGAGAACCTGCCCACGCGCAGCTTCACCAATCCCCAGGAGGTGCTCAACGCCCTGAACGAGGGGCCCGACAGCGAGGGGCCGCAGATCCTGGTCAGCGATATCCGCATGCCCGGTGGCTCGGGTCTGGATCTGCTGGAGAAGGTCAAGGAGCGCCTGCCCGGCCTGCCGGTCATCATCATGACCGCGTTCTCCGACCTGGACAGCGCGGTGTCGGCCTTTCAGGGCGGAGCCTTCGAATACCTGCCCAAACCCTTCGACCTGACCAAGGCGGTCGAGCTGATCCACCGCGCCGTCGAGGAGAGCCAGCGTGAAGAGGTGGCCCAGGAGTCGCTGACCGCCGCGCCGGAGATGCTGGGGCAGGCCCCGGCCATGCAGGACGTGTTCCGTGCCATCGGGCGGCTGAGTCAGAGCAATGTCACGGTGCTGATCACCGGTGAATCGGGCTCTGGCAAGGAGCTGGTGGCGCGGGCGCTGCACAAGCATTCACCCCGGTCCGGCGGCCCTTTCGTGGCCATCAACACCGCGGCCATCCCGAAGGATTTGCTCGAATCCGAACTGTTCGGACACGAACGCGGCGCCTTCACCGGCGCCCAGACCATGCGGCGCGGACGTTTCGAGCAGGCCGAGGGCGGCACGCTGTTTCTCGACGAGATCGGTGACATGCCCTTCGACCTGCAGACGCGCCTGTTGCGTGTGCTGTCCGACGGGCATTTCTACCGTGTCGGTGGACACAGCGCAGTCAAGGCCAATGTGCGGGTGATCGCGGCCACCCACCAGAACCTGGAGCAGCGGGTCAAGGAAGGCGGTTTCCGCGAAGATCTGTTCCACCGGCTCAACGTCATCCGTCTGCGCCTGCCGGCCCTGCGTGAGCGCCGCGAAGACGTGCCCATGCTCACGCGCTACTTCCTGCAGCAAAGCGCCAAGCAGTTGGGCGTGGAACCCAAGCGCATCGCCGATGCCGCGCTGCAGCTGTTGTGTGGCTTCGACTTTCCCGGCAACGTTCGGCAGCTGGAGAACGTCTGCCACTGGCTCACCGTGATGGCGCCGGCCCAGGTCATCGACGTGAAAGACCTGCCGCCCGAGGTGTTGTCCGGCGCCGGTGTGAAGGTGCCGGCACCGACCCAGGCCGAAGCTGCGCCGCCGGTAGATGCGCCAGTTTCGGGTGCCATGGCCGCAGGCGATGCCGAGCAGGCGGCCTTCCCGCCGGTGGCGTCCCTGCCGCCAGCCACGGAGAGCGCGTCCGACACCGGGGTGCCCGTGCCGCCTTCCGATCGTACGCATGCCGTGCTGGCACTTTCTGCCGCCTGGGATGCCGGCTTGCAGGCCGAGGCCCGCAGTCTGCTGGAGTCGGGTCGGACCGATGTCTGGGACGCGCTCACCCAGCGATTCGAGACCACACTGATCCAGACCGCGCTCGCCTACACGCGGGGGCGCCGCATCGAGGCGGCGCAGAAGCTGGGCATCGGCCGGAACACCATCACCCGGAAGATCCAGGAACTCAATCTGGAGTGACCCCCTGCGGGGCTGTCGCGCCTTCCCCCTGAAAGGGGGAACAGCCCCTGCGGCCCGGCAAAGCCGGTTCCGCGGCGCTTCGCGAAGGGAGTCGAGTGCGCCTGCTAGGTGATCGTCAGCACCACCGGGGCATGGTCACTGGGTTGTTTGTTCTTCCGGGGCGTGCGGTCGATCGTGCAGGCGCTGGCGCGGGCCTTGAGCGCATCGCTGATGAGGATGTGGTCGATGCGCAGACCGCGGTTCTTCTGGAAGCCCAGCATGCGGTAGTCCCACCAGCTGAAGGTCTTGGGCGGCTGTTCGAACAGGCGGTGTGCGTCGTGCAGGCCCAGGCCGATCAGGGCCTGCAGCTGCGTCCGTTCTTCGGTCGTGCAGTGGATGCTCTCACGCAGGCCTTCCGGGTCCCAGACATCGGCGTCGTCGAAAGTGATGTTGTAGTCGCCCATCAGCACCAGTTGCGGGTGGGCGGCCATCTCGGCGCGTACCCAGTCGCGCAGCGCATCGAGCCAGCGCATCTTGTAGGCGAACTTGTCGCTGCCCGGTTCCTGTCCGTTCGGAAAATAGGCGCCGATGACGCGGATGCCGTCGATGGTGGCACACAGCACGCGCGACTGCTCGTCCGCGAAGCCCGGGATGTTCCTGATCACATCCGCCGCCGGTGCCTTGCTCAGCAGGGCCACGCCGTTGTAGGTCTTCTGCCCGAACCACTGCGCCTGGTAACCCGCCTCGGTGAAGGCCTCGGCCGGAAACTTGTCGTCGGTGAGCTTGAGCTCCTGCAAGGCGAGCACGTCGACCGGGTTGGTCGCCAGCCATTCCAGCACCTGCGGCAGGCGCACATTGAGGGAGTTGATGTTCCAGGTGGCGAGCTTCATGGCTTTCGGGTGTAGGTGACAAAGGCAAAGGGCAGGCCGCAGGCGCTGGTGTGGGCTTCGCGCGAGCTGACCTGCCATTCGGGCCCGAGTGTGGGGGCGCAGGCGTCGCCCTCGAAATCCCGGTCGATCTCGGTGACGACCAGGCGGTGGGACAGGGGCAGGGCCTGCGCGTAGATCTGGGCGCCGCCGATCACCCAGGCCTCAGCGCCGGGCGGGCACAGGTCGCGCGCGGCCTCCAGCGACCGCGCCACCCGGGCACCTTCGGCCGTGAACGCCGGGTCGCGGGACACCACGATGTTCGGGCGGCCGGGCAGGGGGCGGAACTTCGGTGGCAGCGATTCCCAGGTCTTGCGGCCCATGATGACCGGGCAACCCAGGGTGGTGCGCTTGAAATGGGCCAGGTCCTCCGGCAGGTGCCAGGGCAGCTGGTTGTCCTTGCCGATGACGCCGTTGCGGGCACGGGCGTAGATGAGGTTGAGGCGGGCGGGCGTGGCGTCGGTCATGGCCGCATTGTGCCGCGCGGCGGCAGCAGCACACTGGCAATGGCGACCATCACGAACACCATGGCCAGCCAGTCCTGCCAGTGCGGCACCTCGCCGACGATGACGGTGGCGCTGAGTGTGCCGACCAGCGGGATGGCCATGACGCTCATGGCGCTGGTGGCCGGTGGCAGGTCGCGGGCCATGCCGAACCAGATCAGCTGGGCAATGCCGTAGTTGATGAACACGCCATAGACCAGGCTCAGCCACATCGGGAGACTGAAGTGGCCCGGCTGTGGCAGGGGTTCCAGGCCAATGGCCAGTGCCCAGACCGCCAGGCTGCCCAGCAGCAGCATCCAGACGGTGACCACCAGCGGCGAGAGGGTCAGGTGGGCGCGGCGGAACATCAGCGTGCCCAGCGCCCAGCAGACGGCGGCGCCCAGCATCCAGACCACGCCGGCCGGCCGTCCGGACAGGCGCTGGAGTTCGTGCCACAACAGCAGCCCCACCGCCAGCAGCGCACAGACCACGGCCAGCCGCACCCTCGGCGTCATGCGCTCGCCGAAGAAGGCGGCGCCGAGCAGAACGGTGAAGATGGGCATGGTGAAACCCAGGATCGCGGCCCGGCCCGAGGCGAGCTCCTGCACGCCGAAGATGGACATGGTGTGCCAGCCCAGGATGTTGGGCAGACCCAGCCAGACGATGGCCCACCACTCGCGCCCCTGCGGGCGCATGCGCTCGCCCTTGGCCGCCACGAAGGCGAACAGCCAGAGACCGCCGAGCATCATGGTGCTGGCGCGGAAGTACAGGGGCGAGAGCTCCTGCAGCGAGAGTTTCATCATGGGCCAGTTGACCCCCCACATGAGCGTGAGGGCCAGCAGCGCCCAGAGCTGGCGGCGCGAAATCACTGAAAGATGGTCAAACGGCGACGGGCGCCTTGATGACCGGGTGATGCTGGTAGTCCAGCACCTCGAAGTCTTCGTACTCGTAGTCGAAGATCGATGCCGGTTTGCGCCTGATGTTCAGCGTCGGGTAGGCGAAGGGCTGGCGCGCCAGCTGGGTCTGCACCTGCTCGACGTGGTTGTCGTAGATGTGGCAGTCACCGCCGGTCCAGATGAAGTCGCCCACGTCCAGATCGCACTGCTGGGCCAGCATGTGGGTCAGCAGCGCGTAGCTGGCGATGTTGAAGGGCACGCCCAGGAAGATGTCGGCACTGCGCTGGTAGAGCTGGCAGGACAGCCTGCCTTTGCCACCCGGTTCGGTGGCCGGCGCCACATAGAACTGGAAGAAGGCGTGGCAGGGCATGAGCGCCATCTGGTCGAGGTCGGCCACGTTCCAGGCGCTGACGATGATGCGGCGGCTGTCCGGATTCGTCTTGAGCTGTTTGACGACCTCGCTGATCTGGTCGATGTGCCCGCCATCCGGTTTGGGCCAGTTGCGCCACTGCACGCCATACACCGGGCCCAGGTCGCCGTCTTCCCGGGCCCATTCGTCCCAGATGGTGCAGCCGCGTTCCTGCAGCCATTTCACGTTGCTGTCGCCGCGCAGGAACCACAGCAGTTCGACGATGATGGCCTTGAGGAACACCTTTTTGGTGGTCACCAGCGGAAAGCCTTCGTTCAGGTCGAAGCGCATCTGGTGGCCGAACACGCTGCGCGTGCCGGTACCGGTGCGGTCACCCTTGCGCACGCCGTGCTCGAACACGTGGCGCATGAAGTCTTCGTACTGGGAACGGATGGGTCGGGTGCTCATGGTCTGTGACGGAAACAGGTCTGGTTCGCGATTGTGCCTGCGCTGGGCGGCCTGCCGGCGCCTGACAGGCTTCAGGGGGACAGCACCCTGCCCGGGTTCAGGATGCCCTGCGGATCCAGCGCCTGTTTGATCTGCCGCATCAGCCCCAGGGCCACCGGGTCCTTGTAGTGGGTCAGTTTGGCGGCCTTGAGGCTGCCGACGCCGTGCTCGGCGCTGATCGAACCCTGGTGTCGGGCCACCTGGTCGAACACCAGGGTGTTGACCCGCTCCTCGTGCGCGCGCAGGAAGGTTGCCGGGTCATCGCCAGCGGGCGCCTGCACGTTGTAGTGCAGGTTGCCGTCGCCCAGGTGGCCAAAGTTGACCAGGCGAACGCCGGGAATTTCGCGCTGCAGGAGGGCGTCGGTTTCGGCGCAGAAGACGGGAATGCGCGAGACCGGGATGCTGATGTCGTGCTTGATGTTCAGGCCTTCTTCGGCCTGGGCCAGCGGGATGCTTTCGCGGATGTGCCAGAGGCCATGGGCCTGCTGCAGGCTCTCGGCCACCACGGCGTCCGTGACCAGGCCGTCTTCGAAGGCCGACTCGAGCAGCTGCTCGAACTGGCTGCGCGCATGGCTTTCGGACTCGCTGTCGCTGTTTTCCAGCAACACACAGAAAGGCGCCTGTTGCCACAGCGGAATCCGCAGTTGCGGCATGTGCCGGTCCACCAGGCTCAGGGCGAACTGACCCATGACTTCAAATCCGGTCAGGCCCGCCCCCAGCCGGCCCTGCGCCAGCCCCAGCAGGGCCACAGCCGCGTCCAGCGAGGGCACGGCGGCCCAGGCGGTGAGCCGGCAGGCCGGGCGGGGGTGCAGCTTGAGGGTGGCGGCGGTGATGATGCCCAGCGTGCCTTCGCTGCCGATGATCAGGTCGCGCAGGGCGTAACCGGTGTTGTCCTTGCGCAGTCCCGACAGGCCATGCCAGACCTCGCCCTGCGCGGTCACGACCTCCAGCCCCAGACAGAGCTCGCGCGCGTTGCCGTAGCGCAGCACCTGGGTGCCACCAGCGTTGGTGGCCAGGT
>CALMYH010000137.1 GCA_937873395.1 uncultured Burkholderiales bacterium | reverse complement strand
GCCCCCACGCTCCGCCGCTGCGCGGGTCGCTGCCCCCCGAGGGGGCTGACATCGCCTTGGGGCGGCCCGGCGGCGATGTCTGCTGCCCCCACGCTCCACCCCTGCGCCAGTGCGGTGAAGTCCACCTTCAGCACATCGGACTCAATCACGTCCAGTTGCGCATGCGCCCGCAGGCGAGCCGCCAGGTCCCGGTCGAGCTCGATGACGGTGAGGTGGCCCAGACGCTCCACCAGGGGCTGGGTGAGCGCGGCCAGACCGGGGCCGATTTCGACCATGGGGTCGCCCGGTCGGGGAGCGATCTCGCGGACGATCGCCTCGATGATGGAGCTGTCGCTGAGAAAGTGCTGGCCGAAGCGCTTGCGGGGCAGGTGTTTCTGGTTCAAGGCATCAGGGCTGTGGTGGGTCGCGGAACTCGACGTAGGCACGACCGCGCACGTCCTGCAGCAAGGCCTCCAGTGCGTCCTCAGCGCGCGCCTCCCGCAGCTGCGCACGCACGAGTTCGCGCTGCTCACGGTCGCTAACCTCGCGCTCGCGCCGCTGATCGACCCGGATCAGGTGAACACCGAAACGCGACACGGTCGGCGCCGAGAGCTCACCCGGGCGCAGCGCGTTCATCACCTGCTCGAACTCGGGCACGAACATGCCAGGCTCCGACCAGCCGAGGTCGCCCCCTTCCCGGGCCGATCCGTCCTGGCTGAACTCCCGCGCCAAGGCCTCGAAGCTGGCCTGGCCGCTCTGCACCTGCTGGCGCATGCCCGCCAGTCGCTCCAGCGCCTGTGCCTCACTGAGCTGCGGCCCGGTGCGCAACAGGATGTGACTGGCCCGCGTCTGGACCACCCGTTCGTTGGCCGCTGCACTTTCCTGACGTTCGATCACCTGGAGCACATGGAAGCCCGCTCCGCTGCGCACCGGGCCGGCAACGCCACCCACTGGAAGGTTCCGCGTGACCTCGACAAACAGCTCGGGCAGGCGGCTGTGGGGCCTCATGCCAAACTGGCCACCGGTGGCCGCTTCGGACGCATCGGAGAACGCGCGGGCCACGGTGGCGATGCTCTCGCCCGCGCGCACCCGGGTCGCGGCTTCCTGTGCTCGCGCCTCCAGCTCGGCCAGGCGCTGCGGACCGGCCGATTCGGGAACCAGCACCAGCACATGGCCCAGGTTGACCATGGGGTCGGCGGCCACACTGGCGCGCCGGCTGCGCAAGGCATCGTCGATGTCGGATTCGCTGACCTGCACACGGCCTTCCAGCTCGCGCTCGCGCAGCCGCTGCAGCAGCAGCTGGCGGCGCAGATCGTCGCGGAAAGCCGAAGGGTTGATGCCTTCGGCCGACAGCCGGCGCCGGAACTCGTCCAGCCCCATGCCGTTCTGCGCCGCCACCGCCTGTTCGGCCTGCAGCAGCGAGGCTTCGTCAACCCGGATACCGCTCTCGACCGCGTGCTGCAGCATGGCCCGCTCGGAAATGAGCTGCTCCAGCACCTCGCGCGCAAGCTGGTCGGCCGGCGGCATGGACCCGCCCCGCTGTCCGATCTGCTGCTGAATGCGGCGCAGGGCCTGGCGGACCTCCTGGTTGGTGACCGGTTCGGCGTTCACCAGCGCCACGATGAAATCGGCATCGACCGCGGCGGAACGCTGCTCGAGGCGCGGGCTGGCGTCCTGACCGAGGCGCAAGCCCTGGGCCTGGGCGGCAAGCGATGCCCCCAGCATGGCGACAAACAGCCCGGCCATCAAGGGCCACTTGCGGCAGGCGTAAGGGTTGGAATCAATCATAGTTCTGGAAGCGGCTGGGCGGTTGAACGTCTTCGCGCAGGTACTGGTAACGGGGTATCTGGTTGGACAAGGTCTTGAGCGAGCTGGCACCGAGGCGCGAGAAACCGTTGAATTCGAGCTGGAGCAGAATGCGCTCATTGGCTGAGACGCGATTGAGCTGAAGGCGTTCCAGCACCACGCGGCCAATCCAGCAACCGGCGTCGTATTCGAAGCCGGCGACCAGATCGACAATTTTCCGGTCAGGCACACTGTAGTTCATGCGACCCAGCCCGTACCACTGACCCGGTCCCAGCGCCTGACCCCGCACCGGATCGGGCGCGCGACCGAGCAGGGCCGACAAGGGCCATTGCCAGGCAACGTCGAGCTGCTCGCTGGCGCTGCGCTGCTGGCGGTAGGCCACGCTCAGGGCGCGGTACGGACCGGGCATGTAGCGTGCGCCCAGGGTGGTGCGGACCGATGCACTTTCGCTCGGACGGTAGCGCAGGTTGAGGTCGGTCGACCAGGTGGGCGTCCACTGGACGCGGGCACCCAGCAGCAGGTCGCTGAACCGGTCGGTGACCGGGATGTTGTCCAGCGTGACCTGCTGGTCGGCCAGCAGGTAGCGTTGCGCCACACCGATGCGCACCAGTTCCCGGCCACTGTCCAGACCGAACAGGCGGCTTTCCACCCCCAGGGTCAGCGCCCGGGCATCGTCCACCCGGTCATTGCCGCCGATGGTGTGTTCGGTGAAGATGGAAGCGAAGTTGAAGTCCAGGTTGGCGGCGTCGTAATTGGGCAGCCGGCTCTGGTCGCGGTATGGCGTCCAGGCAAAGAACGCCCTGGGCTCCAGCGTCTGCAGCACATCACGCCCGAAGAACCGCGCCTGGCGCTCGAACACCAGGCCGCTGTCGGTGCTGAAGGTGGGCAGGATGCGGGTGGCCGTGAGCGGCTGCCCGCTGCCATCGGCGTATCGGTAGTGAGCCGCGTGCAAGCGCAGCTTCGGTTGCACGAACCAGCCCGGGGTTCCCCAGCG
This sequence comes from uncultured Burkholderiales bacterium, assembly GCA_937873395.1. GTDB lineage: Bacteria > Pseudomonadota > Gammaproteobacteria > Burkholderiales > Burkholderiaceae_C > Hydrogenophaga. The sequence continues at coordinate 8,001 of CALMYH010000137.1, read as the reverse complement.
GCGGGTGATTTCACCCACCAGCAGGACGCGATCGCCCTGGTCACGGGGTTCGCCCGGGATCACACCGTCGCGCCGGAAACGGGTCACCTCACCTTGCACCGACCAGTCCCAGCCGGGGACGCCAGCGATGGTCTGGTCGCCACGGCGGTAGGCCAAATTCAGGGTCGGCAGCCGGTCATAAGGCGGGGTGATGCGCGAATCGGGATCCTGCAGGGTCTGCCAGGCGTGGGCACCGAGCCCGAGCGACCAAGGCCCCTGGTGCCAGCTCAGGGTGGCGTGGCTGGGCAGCAAGCGGGACGTCAGGGAGGTGATCACCCGGGGAAAGTCACGCCAGTAGTCGTTGTCGCTGACCCGATTGAGGCCCAGGTCCAGGCTCAGGGGCGAGCGAAGGCCCATCCCCTCGGCCAGTTGCTGGCGGTGCGACAGGGTGTAGGACCAGCGATCGTCGTTGCGCAGGCGGTCGTCTGGCATCCAGGACGCCCGCACCGAGCCCGCATAGGCGGGCTGGAGGTAGCGGAACTCGGCCCCCAGATCGACACCGCGCTTGCTCATCACCGTGGGGTAGAGCGTCGCATCGTAGTTGGGGGCCAGATTCAGGTAGTAGGGCACCGTCAACTCGAGACCGCTCTGGCTGTCGATGCCGATCGAGGGCGGCAGCAGGCCGCTCTTGCGCCGGTCCGACAGGGGAAAGGAGAGATAGGGAGCGGCAAGGATGGGTACCCCCTGAAATTCGACCACGGCGCCCACTGCAGAGCCCACATCTTCCGCCGAATCCAGGTCGATGCGGCTGGCCCGCACCAGCCAGTCGGGCTTCCATGTCTCGCCGGGCGGCCTCGGGCAGGTGGAGAAACGGGCATTGAGGACCCGCATGCGATCTTTGCCCAGAAACTCCAGCCGGCTCGCGTCGCCCTTGGCTTCGTTCTGCAGCAATTCGAACCGGGGTTGCTCCATGCCACCCTCGAAGGTGTCCATGTTCAGCTCGAGGGAGGGGCCCTGGATGCGGTCACCCGTCCGGTTGATCAGGACGTCCCCGGTGGCCCGGGCCTGGCCGTCGCGGCGATCGAACTCGAGCCGATCGGCGCGGATGACGGTGTCGTGGCGCCTGAGTTCGGCCTCGCCGTCGATGACGACAGCGCCTCCGGCCTGCCCTTCGATCGCCTGCCCCCGGATGAAAACCGGCGCCTTCTGCATCGCGTCGGGCGGCAGCACTTCGAGCAGCAAGGGACTGGAGCGCAGCTGCACCGGAGCCTGCGGACTCTCGGCCCAGGCCAGGCCGGACCAGAATCCTCCGAAGAGCAACGTCGCGGGCAGCGCCCGGCCCCAGCGTCGGGCCGGCCCGGTTTGCGGACCGCGCGGCAGGAAGGGCTTCGTCGAGGGTCGGTTCTTCACAGGCGGGGGCGATGCAGGACGCGCGGAACGCTGACCCCAGGGGCACGCCCGTGGGACGAACTGCTTTGTAGAATTGCCTGGAATTATCCTATGTCCCATTGACGCCGCGTCCCATGGGTCTGCGCGGGCTGGCCATGCCCTCGTGCGGGCCGAGCGGCACGCCCCGCCCATGTCCTGCTCCCCCGTTCCCACTCCGTCTGTGACATGGTCCGACCCCGACCGGCTGCGGCATTTCGACGTCTGGTTCCAGAGCCTTTGCACCCGCGAAGGGCTGCGCCCCGATAGCTTGCGACTGGCCTCGGCCGACGCCAGTTTCCGACGCTACCTGCGGGTGGACACCGAGGGCGGTGACAGCCGCATCATCATGGACGCGCCGCCGGAGAAGGAAAACTGCGAGCCCTTCGTCCGGGTGGCAGGCCTGATGCGCGAAGCGGGCCTGCGGGTGCCCGAGGTGCTGGACTGGGAGCGAACGCAGGGGTTCATGCTGCTGAGCGACCTCGGCCAGGACACCCTGATGGCCCGACTCGATCCGGACAACGCCACTGCCAACCTGCCCCGCTACCTGCAAGCGGTCGACGCCCTGCTGGCCTGGCAACAGGCATCGAAGCCCGGTGTGCTGCCCCCCTACGACGAGGCGCTGCTGCGCCGCGAGTTGCAGCTCTTTCCCGACTGGTACCTGGCCCGGCACCGGCAGCTGAAGGTCGAAGGCAAGCGGGCCGAGACCCTGGGTAGGACCTTCGACATCATCGTGGCCCGCAACCTCGCCGCGCCGCAGGTGTATGTGCACCGCGACTTCATGCCCCGCAACCTGATGATTCCGGCGGTCGCCGGGGGCACCCCGGCGCAGCAGCTGGGCGTGCTCGATTTCCAGGACGCGGTGTACGGCCCCGTCACCTACGACGTGGCCAGCCTGATGCGCGACGCCTTCCTGAGCTGGGAAGAAGACTTTGTCATCGACATCACCGTCCGGTACTGGGAGAAGGCGCGCAAGGCCGGTCTCATGGACTTCGAGGACTGGCACAGCGATTTCGGCGCGTTCTACCGGGCGGTTGAATGGATGGGTCTGCAGCGCCACCTCAAGGTGGCCGGCATCTTTGCTCGACTCACACTGCGCGACGGAAAGCCGAAGTACCTGGCCGACACCCCGCGCTTCATCGGCTACATCCGGACCACGGCCCACCGCTACCGCGAACTGGCACCGCTGCTGAGACTGATCGACGAAGTCGAGGGCCTGCAGGGCGCCAGCGGTTTCGCCTTTGGACGCGTCTGAAGCCATCCGGCCGAGCGCATGCCGCGATTCTTCTGCCCCCTGCCGCTGACCGCCGGAGCCTCGCTGGCCCTGCCGCCTGCGGCCGCCCGCCATGTGCAGGTGTTGCGCCTGCAGCCCGGCGACAGCATCACGCTGTTCAACGGTGCTGGCGGCCAATGGCGCGCCAGCATCCTGCGCATGGGCCGCAGCGACGTGACCGTGCGGGTGGATGACTTCGAGGACATCGACCGTGAAGCCAACCGCCGCGTGCACCTGGCCCTGGGCATGCCGGCCAACGAGCGCATGGACTGGCTGGTCGAGAAAGCGGCCGAACTGGGCGTGGCCAGCCTGCAGCCCCTGCACACCGCCCACAGCGTGCTGCGCCTGAGCGGCGAGCGCGCGGCGAAGAAGCAGGCACACTGGACCTCGGTGGCGGCCGCCGCCTGCGAACAGTGCGGCGGCAACCGGCCGCCGGTGGTTCACCCGGTCACCGACCTGGGCCCCTGGCTGCGCGACCCGTCCGTGCCCGCAGCCCTGCGCTGCGTGCTCTCGCTGGCCGATGGCAGCCGACCGCTGACCGAGGTGTTGCGGGAACGGCCCGCCGACGCACCGGTGCTGTTTCTCAGCGGACCCGAAGGGGGTCTGGCCGTGCAGGAAGACACCGCAGCCCGGAGCGCCGGCTTCCTGCCGGTGAGCCTCGGGCCACGCATTCTTCGTGCCGAGACAGCGGCCCTGGCGGCCTTGACCCTGGCGCTGGCCCCCTGAAGCGACAGCGCCTTCATCGACACCGCTGTATAAACAGCGACTTATGAACAAAAACCTCTGGTTGCTGGCCGCCGCGCAAGGCCTGTTCCTGACCAACAACGTGGTGTTCATCGCCATCAACGGACTGGTCGGGCTGTCGCTGGCGCCCCTGGGCTGGATGGCCACGCTGCCGGTCATGGGTTATGTGGTCGGCGGTGCCTTGTCGACCCCGCTGGTCGCCCGCACACAAAGTGTCTGGGGACGCCAGGTGTCGTTCCAGATCGGCCTGGCGGTGGCCTTGCTGTCGGCGCTGCTGTGTTTCTGGGCCGCCATCGACAGGAATTTCTGGCTGCTGGTGGCGGCCACCGTGGTCGCCGGTTACTACAGCGCCAACGGCCAGCTCTACCGGTTTGCCGCGGCCGAACTCAGCGCCCCGGCGTTCCGCGAGAAGGCGGTCTCGCTGGTGCTGGCCGGCGGGCTGGCAGGCGCGGTGCTCGGGCCCAACCTGGCCAGCCGCACACGCAGCCTGTTCGAGGTGCCCTTTGCCGGGGCCTACCTGGCCCTGGCGCTGGTGGCCCTGCTGTCCATGCTGCTGATGGCGTTCGTGAAATTCCCGCCGGTGCCGCCAAAACAGGCCGGTGCCGACAGCGGGCGCCCGCTGTCCCAGATCATGAGGCAACCGGTGTTCATCGTCGCCACCGCCGGCGCCGCGCTGGGTTACGGCGTGATGAACCTGCTGATGGCCGCCACACCGCTGGCCATGGACGTCTGCGGCTTTGCGTTCGATGACGCGGCCCTGGTGCTGGAGTGGCACGTGATCGGCATGTTCGCGCCCGGCTTCTTCACCGGCCACCTGATCAAGCGCTTCGGCGTGCTGACCATCATGGGCGTCGGCGTGGTGCTGAACATCGCCTGCATCGCCATTGCGCTGTCGGGGGTGGAGTTGCACCAGTTCCTGATCGCGCTGTTCCTGCTGGGTGTGGGCTGGAATTTCCTGTTCACCGGCAGCACCACACTGTCGCTGCAAGCCTACAGACCTGAGGAAAAAGACCGCGCACAGGGCGCCATCAATTTTTTTGTTTTTGCCACCATGGCCGTCACCTCTTTCGCCTCCGGCGCCCTCGTGACCACCCAGGGCTGGCAGTGGCTGAACATCGGCTCCCTGGTGCCTGTGGCCCTGACCGGCGTGGCCTTGCTGTGGCTTGCGTGGTTGCGCCGGCAGTCCCAGAATGCAGCCTGACCCGGACGCAACCGGGCAGGGACGGCGCGGGAATCGGCCCGTGGCGGCCCGTCAAACACAGGGAACACGAACATGGGTCTGCTCGACAACCTCATTGGCGCGGCTTCACAAGCCGCGATCAACTCCATGCAGGGCGGCCGCCCGCAAGCCGGTGCCGCCCCCGCCGGCGGTCTGAACCCGCAGATGGTCATGGGTCTGGTCACGCTGCTGATGAACAACGCCGGCGGGCTGCAAGGGCTGCTGTCCAAGCTGCAGTCGGCCGGCCTGGGTCAGCAGGTGCAGTCCTGGACCGGCACCGGCGCCAACCAGCCGGTCTCGCCCGACGCGCTGGGCAAGGCGCTTGGCCCGGACCTGATGGGCCTGGTGGCCAAACAGCTGGGGGGCAACACGCAACAGGCCTCGGCCACCCTGGCCGACCTGCTGCCCGACCTGATCGACCGCATCACCCCGCAGGGCCGTATGCCGGCAGACAACGGCCTGGGCGCCCTCGGCGCCCTGCTCGGGAGCGGAAAAGCCGGTGCGCCCGGCGCAGCAGATCTGGCTGGCATGCTCGGTGGCATGCTGGGCAAACGCTGACCCGCCTCCAAAACCATGCGGTTCAGGCCGGCGCGCGCGGTGGCGGCGCCTGCACGTCCAGCCACTGCCTGAGCGTGGCATAGACGGCCGAAGGGTCGGCTTCGTTGAAGATCTCGTGGTAGAGGTCCTCGAAACAGCGGACGCTGACCTTCTCGCGCGGCGCCACGGCGGCAAAAGCCTGGCTGCCCTGGGGCCGGACCAGGTGGTCGTCACCCGCGTACATCAGCAGTGTCGGCACATGCCATCGGGGTGCCGAAGCCACGACCCGCGAACCATTGGTGTCGATGAAGGTCGCCAGCCGGGCCGAAATGCGGTCGTGCACCAGCTTGTCCTTCTGATAGGCCTGCACCACCGCCTCGCTGTGGGAAATGCGACTCGCATCCAGTCCATTGGGCAGGGCCAGATTGGGGGCCAGCCGGTAGAGCAGGCGGATCACCCGCTTCATCAGCGGGGAAATCCCGGCATCCAGCGCCGGTGAGGACAGCACCAGCGCGTCCACAGGCGCCATGTTGCGCTGCACGAAGGTCGACGCCACCAGGCCACCCATGCTGTGGCCCAGCAGGATCAGCGGGCAGGACCAGGGCTCGGCAATGTGACGCCGGGTGTCGTCCACCACCTCGGCCAGGTCGAACAGCAGCTGATCGTCGCGCGGCAGAACACCCCGCTCGCCCCCCGATTCACCGTGGCCGCGCTGGTCGTAGGCGCGCACCGTAAAACCCCATTCGTTCAGGCGCTGGGCCAGCGGGTCGTAGCGCCAGGCGTGTTCGCCCAGACCGTGCACGATGAGAATCACCGCACGCGGCCGCCAGCGCATGGGCAGGGGCCAGTCGTACAAGGCCAGATTCAGACCGTCCTCCAGGGTGAACGGCGCTTGGGTGGTGTCTGACATGGCGGAAGATGCGGTGGTTCCGGGAGCAATCAGGGCATGCGGGCGATCACCTGGGCCACGGCGGCGGTCAGGCGCCGGGCGTAGTCCAGGTGGAGGAATTCATTGGGACCGTGGGCATTGCTCCTGGGACCCAGCACGCCACACACCATCATCTGGGCCTTCGGAAAACCTTGGCTGAGCATGTTCATCAGCGGAATGGTGCCCCCCTGGCCGATGGTGCCGCAGGCGGCGCCGAAGTGGGCCTGCGAGGCGTCCTGCAGCGCCTGTTCGAACCACGGGGTGGTGGCCGGAGCGTTCCAGCCGCTGGCCGCACCTTCGCCCTGGAAGGTCACCCTGGCCTGGTAAGGTGCGTTGTCCTCCAGCAGGGCCTTGAGCTCCTGCACGGCCGAGGCTGCGTCCACCAGCGGTGGCAGGCGCAGGCTGAGCTTGAATGCCGTGTAGGGGCGCAGCACATTGCCCGCGTCCTTGAGGGCCGGGAAGCCATCGGCCCCGGTGACCGACAGGGTGGGCCGCCAGGTTCGGTTGAGCAGGGCTTCCACCGGGTCGGTGGTGGTGGGCAATGCAAACAGCGTGCTGCCACCGCAGTCGTGGTGCGCCCAGGGGAAGCGCTTGTAGATTTCTTCGCCCAGGATGGCCGCGGTCTGGCGGGCCTGCGCCACGCGCTCGGCCGGCACCTCGCAATGGAAGCTGGCCGGCAGCAGGCGCCCGGTGCCGCTGTCCTCCAGGCGGTCGAGCACCTGGCGCATGATGCGAAAGCTCGAAGGCACCAGGCCGGACGCGTCACCGGAGTGGATGCCCTCGGTCAGGATCTCGACCTTCAGCACGCCGCTGGCCATGCCACGCAGGCTGGTGGTCAGCCACAGCTGGTCGTAGTTGCCGGCGCCGCTGTCCAGGCAGATCACCAGCCCGACGTCGCCCAGCCGCGCCCGCAAGGCATCCACATAGGGCAGCAGGTCGCCGGAGCCGCTTTCCTCGCAGGTCTCGATCAGGCCGACGATGCGCGGGTGGGCCGCCCCCTGGGCCTTGAGGGCCTGGATGGCGGCGATGCTGGCGTAGACGGCATAACCGTCGTCGGCGCCACCCCGGCCGTAGAGCTTGCCGTCGTCGATCTTGGGCGTCCAGGGACCGAGGTCGCTGCGCCAGCCAGTAAATTCGGGCTGCTTGTCGAGGTGGCCGTACATGAGCACGGTCTGTCCGGATGAACAGGGGCCCCCACGCTCCGCCGCTTCGCGGGTCGCTGCCCCCCCAGGGGGCTGATTCGCCTTGGGGCGGCCCGGCGGCGAATCCTTTGAACCCCCACGCTCCGCCGCTTCGCGGGTCGCTGCCCCCCCAGGGGGCTGATTCGCCTCGGGGCGGCCCGGCGGCGAATCCATCGAACCCCCCCGCTCCGCCATACCCCGGCCGTCGCTGGCCGGCACCTCAAAAAACAGCACCGGTGTGCGCGCTTGGCCCTGGGCATCGTTCAGGCGGATGACTTCCAGACGCAGGCCGGGCACCTGCTGCGCGGCCACCCAGTCGGCCGCGCCCTGCAGCACGCGGTCGAGCAGGCCATGGGCGGCCCAATCGGCATCGAAGGCGGGCGACTTGGCCGGCACCTCGATGTACCGGAACAACTCCGGAATGATCTGGTCGTCCCAGGTGCGATCAACCAGGGAGCGGGTGGTGTCGGCATCGAGTGCCAGCGACCGGGAAGGCAGACGGGCGTTCATGGGCGGCCTTGGTGTGGGCGTAAAGACGCATCAAGGCAGCCAGTATAGGCAGATGCGGCAGCGGCGGTGTGCCTCCCCACCCCCCGCCCGTGCCGCCCCAGCCGGCCCGAAGGGGGCCCCCACACCCGCCAGCCTCTGGGACCTCGCCCTCCGGCTTGGCCCCGCCGCCGCGCACCTCGGCGCGGGTGCGGGTGGACTGGGTCCC
>CALMYH010000136.1 GCA_937873395.1 uncultured Burkholderiales bacterium | reverse complement strand
GAGGTGCTGCTCATGACCGACCGGGTTGACGAGTGGGCGCTGTCCTTCCTGCACGAGTTCGACGGCACGCCGCTGCAGAGCGTGGCCAAGGGCGCGGTGGACCTGGGCAAGCTGCAGGACGAAGAAGAGAAAAAGGCGGCCGAGCAGGCGGCCGAGGCCTTCAAGCCGGTGCTGGACCGGTTGAAGGAAAGCCTCAAGGACAAGGCCAAGGATGTGCGCGTGACCACCCGGCTGGTGGATTCTCCCGCCTGTCTGGTGGTGGAGGACGGTGAGTACTCGACCCAGCTGGCGCGCCTGCTCAAGTCGGCCGGTCAGAAGGCGCCAGAGGTCAGGCCGATTCTCGAGGTCAATGCCGAGCACGCCCTGGTTCGCAAGCTCGAGGGAAGCGCTCACTTCGACGACCTGGCCCACATTCTCTTTGACCAGGCCCTGTTGGCCGAGGGCGGGTTGCCCGAAGACCCTGCGGCCTATGTGCGCCGGGTGACCGGTCTGCTGGCCTGATCGGCGGCAGCCCGGCCATCCCTGGCGGGCTCGGGTCGGTCAGGGATCGGGGATGCACCGGGGGGTTACACGAGACGTCCCGGTGTGACTACACTCGGGGTTGGAGATTCCGACCTCGGGGCACGGTTACTGTTTTGCCTCGCGACCCCAAAACCAGCTTGCCGTGCACCTTCAGCGTCCGTTCGATCCTGTCGTGACCTTTCGCAACAGCCAGGGTGAGTCGGCCCGGGGCACGATCACCAGCCTGCAAAGGCATTCGCTGGTGATGGAGGTCTACAACCCCTATTCCATCGTGCAGGTCAGCGAGGTGCTGACAGACCTGTCCATCCGTTCGGGGGAGCGCTCTGTCTATCGGGGCAAGGCGGTGGTGGTGAGTCTGCTCAACACCGGCCTGATGGCGGTGGTCTCGCTCACGCTGATCGATGAGTGGAACGATCTGGGAGTGATCGACCACAGCTCGCGCAGCGTGTCTGAAGCGGTGAGCCGGTTTGTCGAGGAGTGGGAGGCACGACCCCGGATCAGTCAGGCCTACCAGGTGGTGGTGAATGACCTTCGCGCCTTTTTTGCCGAGGTCACGCGTTGGCTGGATCAGGCCGACATCACCGCCAACCTGCCGAGGGATGTCAATGGCCAGGTCCGTGATGAGGTGTTTTTCGAGATCGCCCGTCCGCTGCTGGCCAAGGGTCGTGAGTACCTCATGCGGTTCGAGGCCGAGGCCGCCAAGGTGCCGCCCGAGCAGGAGCCCGCCCACAGGGCCTTCGCTCAGGCGGCCATCCACCCCCTGGTGTTGCGTGCGCCCTTTGTTTACCGGACTTTTGCCAAACCGCTCGGGTATGCTGGCGACTACCTGATGGTCAACCAGATTCTGGGCAATCCGCGAGACGGCCCGAGCACGTATTTCGAGCTGGTGAACTTCATGTTCCTTCAGGCCGGGGTGGCCCAGGCGCACCGCAACCGGGTGGACATCCTTTTCGACCGGCTTCAGACTTTGGCAGCCCGGGCCCGTGACCAGGGGCGTCCGTTGCGTGTCCTGAACGTGGGTTGTGGTCCGGCGGGCGAGCTGCAGCGTCTGGCGCAAGCCGACCAGCTACTGGACCATCTGGATGTGACGCTGATGGATTTCAGCGACGAAACCCTGCTCTACACGAGCCAGCGACTGATTGAACTGGCCAATGCAGCAGGTCGGGAGCCGATGCCGGTCAGCCTTCGGCATGAGTCCGTGCATCAGCTGCTCAAGCGGTCCTCTCGCGAGCAGGCGGTGCCGGCTGAAGAGCAGTACGACTACATCTATTGTGCGGGCCTGTTCGATTACCTGGCGGACAAGGCCTGTGCGCGGCTGATCGCCTATTTCGATCGCCACCTGCGCCCCGGCGGAACGGTGCTGGTCACGAACGTGCATGTGAGCAATCCGGAGCGGTTCTGGATGGAGCACTTCATGGAGTGGTACCTCATCTACCGCGACGCAGGGGGTCTCGAAAGCCTGTTTCCGGCCTCCCTGTCCTGCGTCAGCACCTACACGGACGCGACCGGGGTGAATGTGTTTGCGGAGGCCATCAAGCCGGCATGAACGCCCTCGCCCAGACGACGCTCAATGGCGAACTGTTTCCCGCCACCTGGAAGGAGGCGGAGGAGTTGCACCTGCATCAATACAGTCGCATCACCTGCATCGTCGCCATGGTGCTGGTGGGCGCCGGGGTGTTGCTGGACCTGGCGTTCTATCCGGACCTGGCCCTGGAGTTCGGGGCATTGCGTGCCCTGGTGGTGACGGCCATCGGCCTGGCCCTCTGGAGCCACTCCCGGCCCTGGGGCTGGGCGCACATGAGAAGCACGACCAGGCTCTGGATCGCATTGCCCCAGATCATGATTGCCTGGATGATCTTCAGAACCGATGGCGAGGCGTCCACCTATTTTGTCGGGCTGACTTTTGCCCTGGCCGGGATCGTGGTGTTTCTTCCGCTGTCGGTCATGGAAGCCCTGGGCTTCAGCGCCCTCACGGTGGGGGCCTATCTTCTGGCCTGCATCCTGCGGGACACCGGCGTCCAGAACTGGCCGCAACTGTTGGGGCAGACGGTTTTTCTGCTCTTCTATGCGGTGATTGCGGTGACGGTGTCGGTGTTCAGCGGGCAGTTGCGTCGCCGGTCGCACCGGCTCCAGCTGGAGGTGCTGCGCCAGCGGGACGAATTGCTGGAGGTCAACCAGGCGCTGGCCGAAGTCAAGGGTCAGCTGGTCCAGCGCGAGAAGATGGCCGCCCTGGGCACACTGTCCGCCGGTCTGCTGCACGAGCTGAACAATCCGGTCAATTACAGCCTGATGGCCATCAACATGGGCCTGTCGACGGAAGCGGCCGGCAAGGACGACCTGCTCAGGGAGAGCCTGAACGATGCCCGTGAAGGCATGGAGCGGGTGCAGAACATTGTTTCCGATCTCAAGACCTTCGCCTACCAGAAGCCCGGTGCCGACGTGCTGCGGCCCTTCCTGCTGGAGAAGGCCGTGCAGTCGGCCCGCCGCCTGGCCGGCTACGAACTCAAGGGCATCGAGATACGCATGGACATGCCTCAGGACACGCACGTGGTGGGTGAGGAGCCGGCGATCATCGGGGTGCTGATCAACCTGCTGAGCAACGCCGCGCACGCCCTGGCCAAGGCCGGCCGCGAGCGGCCCGAGATTGCCGTCAGCGCCGCGGTGGAAGACGGGCGCATGCGGGTGCGGGTCAGAGACAACGGCCATGGCATCGCGGCCGAGCACCTCGACCGGGTGTTCGAGCCCTTTTTCACCACCCGCGATGTCGGGGCCGGTCTGGGCCTGGGTCTGAGCGTGAGCTACGGCATCATCCAGCGCCACGGGGGCATGCTCTCGGTGGCCAGCGAGCCGGGTGCCTGGACCGAGTTCAGCTTCGACCTGGGAAGACCGCAACCATGACTGCCGACACCGTTGCCGCCGGCGCGCCCGTGCTTCCGTCTGCGGTCCTGATGGTCGACGATGAGCCGCTGGCCTGCAAATGGTTCGAACGCCTGTTTTGCGACGAATTCCTCGTCTGGACCGCTGGCGGTGTCGATGAAGCCATGGAGCTCCTGGCCAGCCGCGGCGATGAAGTGGCTGTGCTGCTGACGGATTTCCGCATGCCAGGACGCGATGGCCTGGAACTGCTGGGGCTGGTCAGGCACCGGCACGAACACGTGGCCCGGCTGCTGGTTTCTGCCTACGCCGACAAGTCGGTGGCCGTGGCGGCGGTCAATGAGGGGCGGGTCGAACACATTCTGGAGAAGCCCCTGGACGAGCAAGAGGCGCGACAGGTCATCCGCCGCGCTCTGGCGGGCAGCATGCGCCGGGTGCAGGACCGCAGGCTGGCGGCCACCCGGGCGGCTGCCTTGCGCGAGACCCTGGGTTTTCTCGCCCACGAGGTGACGACGCCGCTGGCCACCGTTCGCGGTTATCTGGGCGCACTGAGCGAGCGTCACCTGGATGATGCAGAAGATGCCGCGGCGCGCTTTGCCCAGGAACAGCCGGGGCAGGTGCTCGGCATGATCGAGGCCGCGCGGCGGCGCGCAGACTATGCCCAATCCCTGGTGACCGGCTTTCTCCATCACGCCAGGGATGCCTGCCTGGGCGAGGATGTGCCGGGGCCGTCGGCGCTGGCACTGGTCAGGGACGTGATCCGGACGTTTCCGTTTGACCCTGGCGAAGCCGAGCATGTCTCTTTGCAGGCGGAGACCGATTTCCTGCTGCCAGGCCGCCGGGATCTGCTGCAGCTGGTGGTCAGCACCCTGATCAAGAACGCCTTGCAGGCCCGGCGGGGCACGGGCCGGATTCCCGTCCTCGTGCGGTTGACGATCGCGCACCGGACCATCGCGCCGGGGGGTGCAGTCACCCCCTGCCTCACCGTCAGCGACAATGGCCATGGCATCGATCCGACGCTGCTGTCCCGGCTGGGACGGGAGCCGGTGAGCACGCGCAGGGACAGCGGCGGCAGCGGCATGGGCCTGCTGTTCTGCCACCGGGTCATGCAGTCTCTGGCGGGCGACATGGTGATCGAGTCGGAACCGGGAAGAGGCACCACCGTTTCTTTGTTTTTCCCCGCGACCGAGGACCGGCCAGTGCCGGCGGCGCAAGTGCAGGAGCCGTGATGAAACCCGACAAGATCCTTTACGTGGACGACGAGGCGATGGCGCTCAAGTACTTCGAGCGGCTGGTTGGCCAGATCGCTCCGGTGATCACGGCCACCTCCGTCGAAGAGGGCAAGGCGGTGTTGCGCGATCGGGCATCCGAGATTGCGGTGCTGGTGACGGATCAGCGCATGCCTGGCGCCTATGGCAACGAGCTGCTCAGGCACGCGCGCATGTACCACCCGCACATCGTGCGCATGCTGACCACCGCCTACTCCGAACTGGGCGACGCCATCGAAGCCATCAACACCGGTGAGATCTTCCGTTACATCAGCAAACCGTGGTCGCTCGATAGCATGCGGGCCGATCTGCGCAGCGCGATGGAGCTGGCTGCCCTGCGTCACGAGCGCGACGAATTGCTGCGCGACAAGCTGCTGGCCCAGCAGAACCAGCTGCTCGCAGCGCGGCTGGGTGCGCTGCTGATGATCGGTGCCGCAGTGCAGCCGGGCTCTCAGGAGACCGCCTTGCACCAGTTTGCCCAGGCCGCGCTGGTCTGCAAGAGCCGGGAGCCCAAGGTGGACTGGCACCGCTGGGAACATGCCGACCTGCTGCAGGCCGAGGCCCAGCGCGGCGTCGCGATTGCCGACCATGTGCGCCAGTGGATCCGGGTGTTCGGTCTGCGCAGCGACGACAGCCAGGCCTTGTCGGTACTGGCTGCGGCGCTCAAGGCCGAGCAAAGGGGGGCGGCGGTGCTGGTTCGCGATCCGGACCTGCTCACAGGCTTGCTGACGGCGCCGGCGGGGCAGGCGGTGACGCCCGAGCAATGTGCCTGGCTGGCCTGGTTGCTGTGGCAGGAGGGTTTTGCCCGGGTGGCGCCGGACGGCGACGCCTGGTGTGTGTCCATGGCCTCGGGCGGCGCCTTGCCCGGAGACTGGCTGGCCGACGCCATGGAGCGCCTCGGCCACCAGGCGCTGCGCGACTGAGGCCCGGAGCGTCCGGGCAGGGTCGCTTTCTTCAGGCGGTCCCGGTGACCAGAGGCCGTGGCGCCGGGCCCCGGGTCCTCAGGCGACCAGCGCAGGGGTCTGCATGGCTTCGATCTGTTCGTGCAGCATGTCGACCTGGCCCTGCCAGTAGTCGCGAGTGCCGAACCACGGAAAGCTGACCGGAAAGGCCGGGTCGTCCCAGCGCCGGGCCAGCCAGGCGCTGTAGTGGATCAGCCGCAGGGTGCGCAGCGGCTCGATCAGCGCCAGTTCACGGCGGTCGAACGGGCGGAACTGCTCGTAGCCGTCCAGCAGGGCGGACAGCTGCTGGGTCTGCTGGCGACGCTCCCCTGACAACAGCATCCACAGGTCCTGCACCGAAGGCCCGCTGCGCGCGTCGTCGAGGTCGACGAAGTGGGGCCCGCCGCCGGGCAGGTCGACCGGCGTCCACAGGATGTTGCCTGGGTGGCAATCGCCATGCAGGCGCAAGCCTGATGGCTCGGTGCCGTTGAGGCTGGGGTGCTGCGCGACCAGGGCCAGTGCCTCGTCACACGCCGCGCACCACGCGCGCTCGACCTCCGGTGCGACCGAACCGTTGTGCAACAGCCCGTCGCGCGCCTCCCGGCCAAAGCTGGCCAGGTCCAGCGCCGGCCGACACCCAAAAGGCCGGGCCTCACCCACGCTGTGGATGCGTGCGAGGAAACGACCGATCCATTCGAGCACCTCGAAGTCCTCCAGCTCGGGACGCCGTCCGCCGCGACGGGGACTGACCGAAAACTGGAAGCCGGCGTGCTCGTGCAGCGTCTGCCCCCGGATGGGCAGCGGAGCCACCACCGGAATTTCGGCCGCCTGCAGCTCGGCCGAGAAGGCGTGTTCTTCCTGGATCTGCGCCAGACTCCAGCGACCCGGCCGGTAGAACTTGAGCACCACCTGGGTGTGTCCATCCACGGGCTCATCCAGGCCGACCTGGTAAACGCGGTTTTCAAAGCTGTTGAGCGAGCTCAGGCGGCCGTCACCCCAGAGCCCAAGCCCCTCCAGTGCGTCCTGGACGAGGTCAGGGGTGAGCCGGGCATAGGGGTGCAGATCGGTGGGGTCGTCGGTTGCCATGCCCGATTGTCGTCGGCCTGACACCGCATTCCGTATGATCGGCGCATGCGTGTGAACCCGTCCCGTCCGAAGCCTGCCCCGACCCTGAAGGAACAGTTGCCCGAACTGCGCGAGGGCCAGTCGGTGGAGTTGCTCAAGGAACTCCATATCCTCACCCGCGAAGGCAAGCTCAACCAGGACACCCGGCGCAAGCTCAAACAGGTCTACCACCTGGTGCAGTTCATCGAGCCGCTGCTGCAGCAGGTGCTGGACGACCGAGGCGATGTCACGCTCGCCGACCATGGCGCCGGCAAGTCCTACCTGGGCTTCATCCTGTACGACCTGTTCTTCAGGCCGCGGGGTGTGGGCACGGTCTGGGGCATCGAGGTCCGCAGCGAGCTGGTGGACAAGTCGCGCGCGCTGGCCCAGCGACTGGGCTTTGACCGCATGCGCTTCCTGGCCACCACGGTGCAGCAGGCGCTTGATCACCCGGACCTGCCGGCTGCCATCGATGTCGTCACCGCCCTGCACGCCTGCGACACCGCCACCGACGACGCGATCGCCTTCGGCCTGGCCCGCCGGGCCCGCTTTATGGTGCTGGTGCCTTGCTGTCAGGCCGAGGTGGCGGCCGTTCTGCGGCGCCACAAGGCACTGAGCCTGTCGCGCACACCTCTGGCCGAAATCTGGCGACACCCGCTGCACACGCGCGAGTTTGGCAGCCAGATCACCAACGTGCTGCGCTGCCTGCAGCTGGAGGCCCACGGCTACGACGTGACCGTGACCGAACTCGTGGGCTGGGAGCACTCGATGAAGAACGAGCTGATTCTCGCCCGTAGAATGAGTCCCCCGCGCCCGAAGGCGCAGGAAAAGGCGGCCGCTCGGCTGCGCGAGATGCTGCAGGAGCTGCATCTGCCTGAACTTGCCACCCGTTTTGTGGTCTGAGAGGCTCACACCTGTCTGGCAATCGCCAGGGCCACAAGAACACGGGTGCCCGGTCGTGACGACCCGATGCGCGAAAGGCCTGCCGGCCTGGACGCCACCGCCCCCACTGGAGACCCTGCATGGTGACCGACTTCAGCTTTCTTCTCCAATCCATGGCCTGGCCGCTGGTGCTGCTGCTCGCCTGGTTTGTCGGTGAGCGGCTGCACGAACTCTGGCTGATTCCCCGCGTGTCCAGCTATGTGGCGGTGGGCCTGCTGGGCGGTCTGGTCAACCTGCCAGGGCTGACGGGCTCGGTGCCAGGCTTGCCGTTCCTGGCCAACGTGGCGCTTTCGCTGGTGTTGTTCGAACTGGGCTACCGCATCAACCTGCGCTGGTTCCGCCACAACCCCTGGGTGGCCGTGCTCGGCGTGGTCGAATCTTTCGTCACCTTTGGCCTGATCTATTGGGTGTGTGAACGTTTCGGACTGGCCCAGGATGTCTCCCTCATCATCGCCGCGCTGTCCATCTCGGCCTCACCGGCCGGCATCGTCCGCGTGGCCAACGAACTGCGCAGCGCAGGCCAGGTGTCCGAGCGGGTGCTGCACCTGTGCGCCATCAACTGCATGCTGTCGGTGCTCGCGCTCAAGCTGGTGGTCGGTTACTGGCATCTGAGCACATCGGGCGACCTGGTGCTGGCGGTCTTTGGCAGCATCCACGTGCTGGTGACCTCGGTCGGTGTGGGGGCCCTGCTGGGGGTGGCTGTGCCTTTGCTGCTGCGTCAGCGGGCCACACAGGAGCGCGGTGTCACGGTGGTGTTCGCCCTGGCGGTGGTGCTGCTGACCACCATGGCCTACGGATTGAAGCTCTCGCCACTGCTGGCCGCCCTGACCTTCGGTATCGTGGCCCGTGGCCGGCGGGTCCACCTGACCAATGCGCAGCGGGACTTCGGCTCTGCCGGCGATCTGCTGTCGGTGTTCCTGTTCGTCTACATCGCCTCGCTGCTGAACTGGGCCGATGTGGCGACCGGAGTGGTGCTGGGTCTGGTACTCATCGCTGTGCGCACCGCATCCAAGGTGACCTGCAATGTCGCGG
This sequence comes from uncultured Burkholderiales bacterium, assembly GCA_937873395.1. Taxonomy (GTDB): domain Bacteria; phylum Pseudomonadota; class Gammaproteobacteria; order Burkholderiales; family Burkholderiaceae_C; genus Hydrogenophaga. Next base: position 12,344 of record CALMYH010000136.1, on the reverse strand, counting down.
TGGCGCGCCTGTCCGGCATCACCGAACGCAAGGGCCTGATGACCGGACTGGCGCTGACACCGATGTCGGCGTTTGCCATCCTGCTGCTGGAGCAGAGCCGCCTGTACGGCTTCGACCCGGCGGTGCAGGTGCTGTCGGTGATGGCCGCCATGATGCTGCTGCAGGAACTGCTGGGTCCGGTGGTGACCCAGCGCACCCTGATGGCCGCCCACGAAACCCATGTCACGCGCCAGGCGTGACCCGAGCCTGGAGACCCCATGCCGCTTGAACCCTTCAAGGCCTCCGACTCCCTGACCATGGGGGTGGAGCTCGAACTGCAGCTGGTCAACACCTACGACATGGACCTGTCCAGCAGCGCCAACGATCTGCTGGAGCTGCTGGGCCGCAAACCCTTCCCGGGTGTGGTCACGCCCGAGATGACGCAGAGCATGATCGAGATCGCCACCAGTGTGCAGCGCGAACATGGGCCGCTGCTGGCCCAGCTGCAGCAGATCCGCGACACCCTGGTGGACGCGGGTGACCGGCTCAACATCGAACTGGCCGGCGGCGGCACCCACCCGTTCCAGCGCTGGTTCGAGCAGCGCATCTTCTCCAAGCCCCGGTTTCAGGAACTGTCGGGGCTTTACGGCTACCTGGCCAAGCAGTTCACCGTGTTCGGCCAGCACGTGCACATCGGCTGTGCGAGCGCCGACGAGGCCCTGTTCCTGTTGCATTCGCTCAACCGCTATGTGCCGCACTTCATCGCCCTGTCGGCTTCTTCGCCGTTCTCGCAGGGGGTGGACACGCTGTTCGACTCGGCCCGACTCAACTCGGTGTTCGCGTTTCCGCTCAGTGGCCGGGCGCCCTTTGTGCTGAGCTGGGACGAGTTTGCCAGCGGCTACTTCACCAAGATGGAGTCCACCGGGGTGGTCAAGTCCATGAAGGACTTCTACTGGGACATCCGACCCAAGCCGGAGTACGGCACCATCGAGTTGCGGGTCTGTGACACGCCACTCACCGTGGAGCGTGCGGCGGCGCTGGCCTGCTACCTGCAGGCCTTGTGCCGGCACCTGCTGGAGCGCAGCGAGCCGCCCCCCGAAGAGGACGACTACCTGGTCTACACCTACAACCGCTTCCAGGCCTGCCGCTTCGGCCTGGACGGCATGATGGTCAACCCCAAGACACGCGAGCAGATCAGCATCCGCGAGGACGTGCTGGCGACCGTGCGTCATCTGGCGCCCCATGCGGAGGCGCTGGGCTCACAGGCGGCACTCGACGAGATCGAGCGCACGGTGGCGCAGGGCAACCACGCGACCTACCTGCGCCGCTGCTATGGCAGCAGCGGCAGTGTGCAGGCGGTGGTGCGCGCCAGCGTCGACGCGCTGCGCCACGGCCCGGCCTGAGACCGGTGCGCGGGGCCGGCAGCCCATGGTTTGTCTGCCCGAGACCTGGGGGCGGAACTGGCCGGTTTTTCCGGCCAGTTCCGCGTTTGTCAGTCAACTTCCTACAGCCGGAATGGTGGGGCGCCGACTTAACGATTTGAAACGTGGCAAATACAGTTCGTCACATCGAATCCGAATTTGTCTTGTCACCCGATCACAGGAAGGATGCCATCATGAAAGCCGCCAACAGCCTCAACCCCTTTGTCCTCATGCTCGACCCTGAGGCCGTGATCAGTGCGATGGAATGCAGCGCCGGCCTGCGTGGTCTGCGTCAGCGCATCTGCCGTCCGCTGGACAAGCCCATCATCCCGAAAACCCATGCCGTAGCCCGTGACTACGACGCCATGATCGACGCCGAGGAATTCATGGACAGCGGCAGCGAGTGCTACGTCCAGGCACAGCCGGCCCTGCGCCACTCGGTGCACTGACCGATGCTGCTTCAGCGCGCAAAGCGCCTGCGGGTCAGGGCCAGCGCCAGCCAGAAGGCGGCGACGGCATAGGCCAGCAGAACGGCCAGATGCAGCCCGGCTTGGGCAGGCCACTGGTCCATGAACAGCGGACGCACCAGCTCCACCGCGTTGGTCAGCGGCAGCCAGTCCGACACCAGGCGCACCACACCCGGTAGCTGCTCGCGTGGAAAAAAAACTCCGGAGAGGAACATCATCGGGGTCAGGAACAGGGTGAAGTAGTAGGTGAAGAAATCGTAGCCTTTGGCCAGTGCGTTGAACACCAGGGCGATGCACGAAAACGTGATACCCGCCAGCAGCAGGGCCGGCAGGGCCAGCAGCAGCTTCGGTGAGTGACTGATGCCCAGCGCCAGCATCACCCCCAGGATGGCCGTCACCGTGAACAGCGCCTTGAAGGCGGCCCAGAGCATTTCGGCCAGCACCACGTCGTCCAGACTCACCGGTGCGTTCATGATGCCGTCCCAGGTTTTCTGCACGTGCATGCGCGAAAAGGCCGAATACAGCGCCTCGAAGCTGGCCGCGTTCATGGCGCTCATGCAGATGCTGCCGCTGGCCAGGAACAGGATATAGGGCACCGCCACCGTGCCTTGCGGCGTCGCCATGTTGACCTGGCCGATCAGGGCGCCCATGCCGTAGCCGAAGGCGACCAGCCACATCAGCGGCTCGGCGATGTTGCCCACCAGACTGGGCAGCGCGAGCTTCTTCCAGACCAGCAGGTTGCGCCGGAACACCGGCCACCAGCGCATGGACAGACTGGGGGCGACCCAGTACGAATTGGTATTCATGGGGTTTTCGCCGCCGGGCCGCCCCAAGGCGAAACGTGCCCCCTCGGGGGGCAGCGACCCGTGAAACGGTGGAGCGTGGGGGTCATGTCACAGGTTTTCGCCGCCGGGCTGCCCCAAGGCGAAACGCGCCCCCTCGGGGGGCAGCGATCCGTGAAACGGTGGAGCGTGGGGGTCATGTCACAGGTTTTCGCCGCCGGGCCGCCCCAAGGCGAAACGCGCCCCCTCGGGGGGCAGCGACCCGTGAAACGGTGGAGCGTGGGGGTCATGTTCTAGCCGTCCTCCCGGATCTGGCGCCCGGTGAGCTTGAGAAACAGGTCCTCCAGGTTCGCCGGCCGGTGCAATGTTCGCAGTTCGTGCATCGGAGCCAGCGCCAGCAGCAGCGCTTGCGCGTCCGGGGTGTAGAAGAACACGGTTTCGCCACTGACCTCCACGCGCGTGGCGCGCGCCCGCAGGGCTTCGTGCGCCGGGTCACCGGCCAGGGCCAGCGCGCCTTGACCATACACCTCGACCACCTCGGCCTCCAGGTGCTGCGCAATCAGTTCGCGTGGCCGACCCTCGGCGATCTTGCGGCCATGGTCGATGACCAGCAGGCGCGAGCACAGGCGCTCGGCCTCGTCCATGAAATGCGTGGTCAGCAGGATGCTCTTGCCCTGTTGAAGCAGCATCTGCAGGCGCTCCCACATCAGGTGCCGGGCTTGCGGGTCCAGACCGGTGGTCGGCTCATCAAGGAGCAGAAGGTCCGGGTCGTTGACCAGGGCCCTGGCCAGCGACAAACGCCGCTTCATGCCGCCGGACAGCTCGCCGGGTCTGGCGCTCGCCTTGTGTGACAGGGCGGCAAATTCCAGCAACCTGGGGACCCGTTCCCGGATCACCCGGTCGGGCAATCCGAAATAGCGGCCATAGACCAGCAGGTTCTCGGCGCAGTTGAAGTCCGGGTCCAGGGTGTCCATCTGGCTGACCACGCCCAGTCGCTGCTTGATGGCCAGCGCATCGCGGGGCATGTGCCGGCCAAAGGCGCAGATGCGTCCGGCGTCCGGCGCCGTCTGCCCCAGGCACAGGCGGATGGTGGTGGTCTTGCCTGCCCCGTTGGGTCCGATCAGGCCCAGGCATTCGCCGGGGCGGATGTCGAACGACAGGTCGTCGACCGCCGTGTGCGAGCCATAGCGCTTGACGAGATGCCCGGCGCTGAAAAGGGATGCCTCCATCGGAGCGATTGTGCCTGCACGCCAAGCGCCGCCGGTGACTGCCTGGCCGGCAGTGTCGGCCTACAATCGGCGATCGTCGCCTGCCCAGGCGTTCAGGCACAGCCCTCCGGCCAGCCGTCCTGTCCTTGTCCGATCCGTGTCCGAAAAGCTGTTTGTCCTGCTCCAGTACCTGCTGCCCAAGCGTGCCCTGACCGTGTTGGCCGGCCGGGTGGCCGGAGCCCGCTGGGGTTCGCTCACCCATGCGCTGATCCGTCGTTTCATCCGGCGCTACGGCGTTAACATGGACGAAGCGGCCAAGCCGGACGTGCACAGTTACGCCAGCTTCAACGAGTTCTTCTCCCGGGCCCTCAAACCCGGTGCCCGCCCGATTTCACATGCCGACTTCGTTTGCCCGGTCGACGGAGCGATCAGCCAGTTCGGCAGCATCGAGCACGACCAGGTGTTCCAGGCCAAGGGACATTCGTACAGTACCACCGCCTTGCTGGGTGGAGACGCCGACCTCGCTGGGCAGTTCGAGAACGGGGATTTCGCCACCCTCTATCTCAGCCCGCGCGATTACCACCGCATCCATATGCCCAGCGCCGGGCGCCTGCGGCGCATGATCCATGTACCGGGTGAACTGTTCTCGGTCAACCCGGCGACGGCGCGCGGCGTGCCCGGCCTGTTCGCGCGCAACGAACGGGTGGTCTGCATCTACGACATTCCGTGCGAGGGCCCCGAGGGTCCCGAAATGCGGCCCTTCGCTCTCGTACTGGTGGGGGCCACCATCGTCGGCAGCATGGCGACCGTCTGGCATGGCGTGGTCAACCCGCCGCGGCCGGGCGAGGTGCGCGAATGGGTGTACGACGAGCAGGAATTCCATCAGCTCAAAGGCGAGGAAATGGGCTGTTTCCTGCTGGGATCGACCGTGGTGATGCTCTGGCCGCGAGACACCATCCGCTTCAACCCGCAATGGATGCCGGAGAAGGCGGTGCGCATGGGCGAAACCATGGGCAAGGCCTTCGACGCGCCACTGACCACCTTCTGATCCTGTTCGACGCCCCGCCATGACCACCCTCGGAACACCCCTGTCGCCCTCGGCCATCCGTGTCATGCTGCTGGGCAGCGGTGAGCTGGGCAAGGAGGTGCTGATCGCCCTGCAGCGCCTGGGCGTGGAGACGGTCGCGGTCGACCGCTACGACAACGCACCCGGCCAGCAGGTGGCCCACCATGCGCGCACCATCAGCATGAGCGATCCGGCGCAGTTGAAGGCGCTGATCGAAGCCGAGCGGCCGCATCTGGTGGTGCCCGAGATCGAGGCGATCGCCACGCCCATGCTGGAGCAGCTCGAAGCTGTCGGGGTGGTGACGGTGATCCCGACCGCGCGCGCGGCCCGTCTGACCATGGACCGGGAGGGCATCCGTCGCCTGGCGGCCGAGACCTTGGGCCTGCCGACCAGCCCCTACCAGTTCTGTGATTCGCTGGCCGAACTGCAGGCCGCCATCGACGCCGGCATCGGCTACCCCTGCATCGTGAAGCCGGTGATGAGCTCATCCGGCAAAGGCCAGAGCAAGATCGACGGCCCGGCCGATGTGCAGAAAGCCTGGGACTGCGCCATGGCCGGAGGGCGTGTCAGCCACGGCCGGGTCATCGTCGAAGGCTTCATCGACTTCGATTACGAGATCACCCAGCTGACCGTGCGCGCCAAGGGGGCTGACGGTGCCACCGAAACCCACTTCTGCGACCCCATCGGGCATGTGCAGGTCAGCGGCGACTACGTGGAAAGCTGGCAGCCCATGGCCATGAGGCCCGCTGCGATTCAGAGGTCGCGTGAGATCGCCCAGGCGGTGACCGACAACCTCGGCGGCCTCGGGCTGTTCGGTGTCGAGCTCTTCGTCAAGGGCGAGCAGGTCTGGTTCAGCGAGGTCAGCCCGCGCCCACACGACACCGGTCTGGTGACGCTGTGCACCCAGCACCAGAGCGAGTTCGAACTGCATGCCCGTGCCATCCTCGGGCTGCCGGTGGATACCTCGCTGCGCAACCCCGGTGCCAGTGCCGTGATCTACGGTGGCGTCGAGGCCCGGGGGATTGTCTTCGAAGGCATCGAAGAGGCGCTGCGCGTGCCGGGCACCGACCTGCGTCTGTTCGGGAAGCCCGAGAGCTTCGTCAAGCGCCGCATGGGCGTGGCGCTGGCCCGGGCGACCGACACCGACACCGCGCGGGCCAACGCCAAGCTGGCGGCCGGCCTGGTCCGTCCGCGCCCCGCCTGATCGGACCCGGCGGCCCTGCCGCCTACTGGAACGCCACTTCGGCAAAGCTGCGCAGCTTGCGGCTGTGCAGCTGGTCGACACCGCCGGTGCGCAGCCGTTCGATGGCGCGGATGCCGATGCGCAGGTGCTGGTCCACGCGCTCGCGGTAGAAGTGGTTGGCCATGCCGGGCAGCTTGATCTCGCCGTGCAGCGGCTTGTCGCTCACGCACAGCAGCGTACCGTAGGGCACGCGGAAACGGAAGCCGTTGGCGGCGATGGTGGCGCTTTCCATGTCCAGCGCGACGGCACGGCTCTGGCTGAAGCGGCGTTGCGGCGTGTTGTCGGGCAGCAGCTCCCAGTTGCGGTTGTCGGTGCTGGCCACGGTGCCGGTGCGCATGATGCGCTTGAGCTCCTGCGGCGGCACGCCGGTGACGTCGGCCACTGCGGCTTCCAGCGCCAGCTGGATCTCGGCCAGCGCCGGAATCGGCACCCACAGCGGCAGTTCTTCGTCGAGCACATGGTCCTCACGGACATAGGCGTGCGCCAGCACGTAGTCGCCCAGCTGCTGGCTGTTGCGCAGGCCGGCGCAGTGGCCCAGCATCAGCCAGGCGTGCGGCCGCAACACCGCGATGTGGTCGGTGATGGTCTTGGCGTTGGCGGGGCCGACCCCGATGTTCACCATGGTGATGCCGCTGCGGTCCTCGCGCATCAGGTGGTAGGCCGGCATCTGCGGCAGTCGCGGCGGCTCGGCGCCCAGTTCGTCGCCCGGCTGCGGCGAGAGGCCGACGCGACGCGTGACCACGTTTCCCGGTTCGACGAAGGCGATGTAACCGCTGTCCGGGTCGGCCATGGCGGCGCGGCCCAGGCGCACGAACTCGTCGATGTAGAACTGGTAGTTGGTGAACAGCACGAAATTCTGGAACCACTCGGGCGAGGTGCCGGTGTAGTGGCGCAGGCGCTGCAGCGAGTAGTCGACCCGCGGCGCGGTGAACAGCGACAGGGGCAGGGCTTCTCCGGGTCGCGGCTCGTGGGTGCCGTTGGCGATGCCGTCGTCCATCACGGTCAGGTCCGGCAGGTCGAACACGTCACGCATCAGCGCACGCCGGGCAGCGTCCAGCTGGCCTTCGACATGGTCGTGCTCGGCGAACGAGAAATGGATGGGGATGGGCTGGGTGCTGGTGCCCACTTCCAGCTGGCCGCCGTGGTTGGCCAGCAGCAGGCGGAACTGCTCCAGGTAGTAGTCGGCATACAGGTCGGGCCGCGTCAGTGTGGTCTCGAAACGCCCGGGTCCGGCCACAAAACCGTAGCTCAGTCGCCCCACCGGCAGGTCGGTCTGGCGCGTCACGCTGTGGGTGTGCAGGCGCACGAAGGGGTAGCAGGCCCGCACCCGCACGCCGTGGTAGTCGCCGCCGGCCACGTAGTCTTGCATGGCCTGGCGCAGGAAGCCGATGCTCTGGCGGTAAATGCGCTGCACCTGGGCCAGCGCGGCGGCGGGGTCGCTGAACAGCAGGGGGGCGTTAAAGTCGGGGGTCTTGTGCATGGGCCTATTGTGGCCCCGTCCTGTGACCGGTGCCGGCCGCCGACCGATGTCCCGCCTTCCGATCCCCATCCCGATGAGCCGATGGCCGCCGCCGCTGTGCTGGCGGCTGCGCTGGGCTGCGGGCTGCTGGTGGGCATCGAGCGCGAACGGCGCAAGGGGCGAGGCCCTTCCCGTGCCTTTGCCGGCCTGCGCACCTTCGCGCTGACGGCCGTGCTCGGGGCGGCGGCAGCCCTTTCCGGGGTGCCCGCCCTGGTGGTGGTGGGGGCGCTGGCCATCGCTGGCCTGTCGCTGCTGGCCGCCTGGCGCGACCGCTCCGACGACCCCGGCGTCACCACCGAGGTGGCCTTGCTGCTGACCTACCTGATCGGGGTGCTGTGCGCGACGCGTCCCGTGCTGGCCGCGGCGCTGGCGGTCGCCCTGACCGGCCTGCTGGCAGCCCGGCAGCGCCTGCACCGCTGGGCCAGTGAGTGGCTGCGCGAAGGCGAGGTGCGCGATGGCCTGCTGCTGGCGGCCCTGGCGCTCATGGCCTTGCCCCTGGTGCCCGACCGGCCGCTCCTGGGCGATGGGCTCAACCCCCACCTGATCCTCAAGCTGCTGGTGGTGCTGCTGGGCGTGCAGTCGCTGGCCCATCTGGGCCGGCGCCTGCTGGAGGCCCGCCAGGCCGTGGCGCTGTCGGCGTTGGCTTCGGGTTTTGTTTCCAGTACTGCAACCATCGCCAGCCTCGGTCTGATGGCCCGGGAAGGTCGGACCCCGACCCGGCTGCTGGCCGGCGGTGCCTTGCTGTCCTGTGTGTCGACACTGCTGCAGTTGCTGCTGGTGGCGGCGGCGGTGCGGCCGGCGTGGCTGGGCGCGCTGTGGCTGCCCTGTCTGGCCGGTGCGGCGCTGGCCCTGCTCTGGGGCATCTGGCTGGTGCATGGCGCCGGTGGCGCGGCGCCCGGCATGCCATTGGCGTCGCCGCGCATCGAAGGCCTGGTGCGACCGGCCGAAGACCGCATGTTCAACCTGCGCGGCGCGGCTGCCGTGGCGGTCCTGCTGGTGGCGGTGCAGACGGGCGTGACGCTGCTGCAGGGCTGGCTGGGGGCAGGCGGCCTGCTGGCGGGTGTGCTGCTGGCCGCGCTGGCCGACCTGCATGCGGCCGCCGCTGCCGTGTATCTGTCTGGTGTGCCTGGCCAGCCGGGGGCCGGTGGCTGGGTGTTGCCGCTGGCCCTGCTGGTCCACGCCGCGAGCAAGACGGTCACCGCCGGCCTGTCGGGTGGCTGGCATTACCTGCGCTGGCTGGCACCCGGCCTCTGGATGCACACCGGTCTGGCGGTTGGGTTGCTGATGGCCACGGGCCTGCGGACCTGAGCCGGCACGACGGCGATCAGCGCCGGGTGGCGTCGCGCATGGTCACGAACTCTTCGGCTGCGGTGGGGTGGATACCGATGGTGCTGTCGAACACCGCCTTGGTCGCCCCGGCCTTCATGGCCACCGCAAAGCCCTGCACGATCTCGCCGGCCTCGGCGCCCACCATGTGCAGGCCCACCACCCGGTCGCTGGCGGTCTCGACCACCAGCTTCATCAGCGTGCGCTCGGTGCTGCCCGAGAGGGTGTGCCGCAGCGCCTTGAACTCGCTGCGAAACACGGTGATTTCGCCCAGGCGCTCGCGCGCCTGTTCTTCGGTCAGCCCCACCGTGCCGATGTTCGGGTGGGTGAAGACGGCGGTGGGAATGAATTCGTAGCTCATCTGGCGGGCGCTCTTGCCCACGGGCGGACCGAACAGCATGTCCACCACCACCATGGCCTCGCCGAGGGCCACCGGCGTGAGCTGCACCCGGTTGGTGACATCGCCCACGGCCAGGATGGAAGGCACATTGGTGCGGTAGTGGTCATCGACCAGCACCTCGCCCTGCGCCCCCTGGGCCACGCCCACCTGCTCCAGGCCCAGACCCTGCACGTTGGGTTGGCGACCGGTGGCATACAGCACCGCGTCGGCCATCACCACGTTGCCGTCTTCCAGTTCGGCCCGCAAGCCGTCGTCGGTGCGCCGGATGTCGACCACGCCGGCGTTCAGCCGCAGGTCGACGCCGCTCTTGCGCATTTCCTCCGCCACGAAATGCCGGACCTCGCTGTCGAAGCCGCGCAACACCTGCTCACCCCGGTACAGCTGCACCACCTGCGAACCCAGCCCGTTGAAAATGGACGCAAACTCGCAGGCGATGTAGCCGCCGCCGACGATCAGCAGCCGCTTCGGGAAGGGCTCCAGATCGAAGATCTCGTTCGAGGTGATGACGTGCTCGCGCCCGGTGAAATGCGGCACGTGGGGCGTGCCACCGGTGGCGATCAGGATGTTCTTTGCCGTCAAGCACTGGTGGCCCGGACTGCCGTCGGCGTTCAGCGTGGCCAGCGTGATCTCGTGCGCACCGTCGATGCGCGCAAAGCCGTTGAACACGGTCACGCCCGAGCCGCGCAGCAGCTTGCCGTAGACGCCGTTCAGGCGGGTGATCTCCTGCGCCCGGTTGGCCTTGAGCGTGGCCCAGTTGAGCCTGGGCTCGCCGTCCAGCTCCCAGCCGAAGCCGCGCGATTCGGCGAACGCGTCGTGGTAATGCGCCGCGTAGCTGTAGAGCTTCTTGGGGATGCAGCCGACGTTGACGCAGGTGCCTCCCAGGCCCTCCTCGCCCAGGCACTCGGCCAGGGCGACGCGGGCGCCGCGCTGCGCAGCCATGCGGGCGGCGCGCACACCGCCGCTGCCGCCACCGATCACAAACAGGTCGAAATCATGGGTACTCATGGGGGTGATCTTATTCCCGGACGGCAAGGCCTGTCTTGCGTGCACACAATCGGTGGCATGACAGACACACAAACGGCTGACGCCCAGCCGCCCAAGGGGCTCAATGTGGTGCTGGGTGGCCAGGGTGGACTGGGTCGGGCCCTGGTGGGCCGGTTGTCCGAGCGCGGCGAGGCGGTGCTGGTGCTGGGCCGGGGCAGTACGCCGGCGCTCGACTTCACCCAGGCGCCGACGGTCGCGGCCTGCGCCGAGCATGTGGCGCAGCAGCTGGATCGCAGCGGTCAGGTGCTGTCCCGGCTGGTCGTGGCCACCGGCGTGCTGCACGGCCAGTTGCCGGACGGTCGGGCTTACGGACCCGAGCGCAGCTGGCAGCAGATCGACCCCGATGCGCTGGCCCATGTGATGCAGCTCAATGCCATCGGCCCGGCGCTGGTGATGCGGCACTTCCTGCCGCTGCTGCCGCGCCAGGGGCGGGTGGTCGCGGCCTTCATCTCGGCCCGGGTCGGCAGCATCGGTGACAACGCCCTGGGCGGCTGGTACGCCTACCGCGCCTCCAAGGCCGCGCTCAACCAGCTGGTGCGCACGGCCGCCATCGAGCTGGCGCGGCGCAACCGCGAGGCCCTGTGTGTGGCCCTGCACCCGGGTACCGTGGACACCCCATTGTCACAGCCCTTTGCCCGGCAGGGCCTGAACGTGCGCCCGCCCGAGGTGGCCGCGCGCGAACTGCTGGCGGTACTCGACAGCCTGCCGGCCGGCAGTTCCGGCCAGTTCTTCGACCAGCACGGACAGACCGTGCCCTGGTGAGCCGCCGCGCCTGAACGCTGCCGGTTCAGCGGGCCAGCACCTCATCCTGACGCATCACGCGGCGCCGGGCCATCTCGCGCCCCATGCCCACGGTGTCGCATTCGAGCAGGCGTTTGCGGGCCTCGGGGTAGGCGATCGACTCCTCCAGCAGGATGTGATCCAGGTAGAGCGCCTCGAACACCTCCAGCGCGTGGCGCAGCTCGGCCGGGTCGAACCACAGGTTGCCCAGGGTGGCCGCTTCCAGGCTGGGGGCGATCTGGATCCAGTTCTCCTCCAGCCAGCCGTGGTCCTGGATCAGGCGTTCGGTGGTCTGCACGATGTGTTCGTCCTGGCTGGCCAGCAGCGCCGGAAAGATGTGCTTTTCTTCGTCCAGGTGGTGCTGGCGGGCCTCGCCGTTGAAGTAGTCGAGCACGCACCGAGCCTTTTCGCGGTTGGCCTGGTTCAGGCCACTCGACTCGATGGCATCCACCAGCGCGTGCAGCTCGACCAGATGGCGCTGGATCTCGCGGTGCGTGTCGTCCAGAAACTCGAAGACGGCAATCGATACAGGTTGGGCGCTCATGACGGGACTCCATGCAAATGATGGGTCCATTCTGGGCATGCTGCGCTGCCGCAATTTGATCTGGCTCAAACAGCAAGCCCGCCGAAGCGGGCTTCCGATGAGCTGCTGGCTCGCCGCACCGGCAAGGTGCGCGGCGATCAGTACGTATACACCCCGCGCCCCGTCTTGCGGCCCAGCCAGCCCGCGGCCACCATTTCCTTGAGCAGGGGGGCGGGGCGGTACTTGCTGTCGTTGAATTCGGCCATGTAGACGTTCATCACGGCCAGGCACACATCCAGGCCGATCATGTCGGCCAGGGCCAGCGGACCGATGGGCTGGTTGGTGCCCAGCTTCATGCCGGCGTCGATGTCCTCCGGCGTGGCCAGACCCTCGGCCAGCACGAAGAAGGCCTCGTTGATCATGGGCACCAGGATGCGGTTGACCACGAAGCCGGGTGCGTTCTTCACCGTGATCGGCGTCTTGCCCAGGGCCTCGGCCAGGGCCTTGACCGCGTCGTGCGTGGCATCGCTCGTCTGCAGGCCGCGGATGATCTCCACCAGCGCCATCATGGGCACCGGGTTGAAGA
>CALMYH010000135.1 GCA_937873395.1 uncultured Burkholderiales bacterium | reverse complement strand
ACTTGCATGGGGTGCAAGGGGTCGCGAGTTCGAATCCCGCCACGCCGACCAATAAAATCAACGGGTTAGCTCAGAAATGAGCTAACCCGTTTTTCTTTGTGGCGCTCCGGGGGTAAACCGGGGGGTAAACCGACGTTGCGCAGGCCGTTCTGATGACGGCCTCACGAAGAACCCACGTCGTAGCAACAGGCTTTTTGTTCTCACAGTGTCTTGCATGTAGACGTCTGTCGCGGTCAAGCAACGCTTGCCTGTCTTTGCGCCGCCGGACGACAAAAAAGTTCGTGTCCGCGAAATGGGCTTTTGGCGACATGTTTTGGTGACGTGTCGCTGACGGGGTCACGTTTGATCTGCGCCTGGTTTGTGTGCGGAGTTTCCTTTAGGTGACTGAGCGTCCCGGCGTACCGCCGTCGGGCTCTGCGGGCTGCGCCCCGCGCCCCTACAGGTCGCGGCCATAAGGCTCCGATCCCTGACGCCTCCGGCCGAGGGCATGCCCCCGGCCTGCGCGCTGCGCTTGCCTTTCTCACGCCTGCTTTTGTGGTGGGGCTGGCTTGCTGATCCCTTCATCCTTGCACACCGTTCTCGCCGTCAAGGTCTGCGCGCCCATTGGGCGCTGGCGGCCGTTCGGCCGTCTTCGAACCTGTGACCGCTGCGCTGCGGCGTGCCGGTTCCGGTCTCGGGCAATCCCGCCCGATCACCGGAGTTGGTCATGCAGCACGATCTGTTCTCTTCCCTTGATTCCCTCCTGTCGGTGCCCACTGGGGCAGGGAGCTTTCTCATCCGTGACCTGACGGGCCAGTATCGGCCGGCCGAGGCCGATGAGGTGCTGCTGGCGGCGCAACAGCTGTTGGGTGCCCAAGTGCGCGGGAGCGATGTGATGTCCTCGCCCGCCGTGGTGCGAGAGTTCCTGAAACTGCGTCTGGGGCAGTTGCCGTACGAGGTGTTTGCCGTGGTGCACCTGGATTCGCAGAACCGCGTTATCGACTACGTCGAGATGTTCCGGGGCACGGTGAGTCAGACCTCGGTATACCCGAGAGAGGTGGTGCGCGATGCGCTCATGCGCAACACTTGCGCGCTGCTACTGGTGCATAACCATCCAAGCGGGGCGGCCGAACCCTCGCGGGCCGACGAGGCCCTGACGCAGACGATCAAGGCCGCGGCGGCGTTGGTCGATGTGCGGGTGCTGGACCACTTCATCGTGACCGATGCACACGTCCGCTCCATGGCGGAGATGGGCCTCATCTGAGGCTGGGGCCTTTGGCCCCATTTTTCTTTTCGCTGATCTGCGCGCTTCGCGCGAACGCAGGGGAGGGCGGAACATGGCCGGCCATGCCGGCTGAATCGGGACAGCGGCCCTTTCCCGTGCCCGAGGATCGCGGGCCCTGTTTCCTTGCCGCTGCACGGCAACGAAGCCCGCTGGACGAACTGCGGTGCGGGCCACTCCCGCCGCTGCGCTCTGGTCCAGCCCCGCCCACCAGATCGTCCCCCCGGTCACCCGCCATGCCCGAAGCCGGGCCGCTGTTGATCGGGACACCCAACACCCGAACCCCGGAAGTGATCGCACCGGCTCGAACACCGCGCCAGTCGCTGCGCTTGGTGTCACGCCGTTCGCAGAGCCGCCGTTGCTCAGATCATCCGGTCGCCTGCGCTTCGCTGGTCGACCGAAGAGGCTCGGGCAGCGCGTGCGCCATTGTGCCCACCGTCATCCCCCCACGGCGCCCCCATCCACAGGTGAGGGGGACTTGTGGGGGGATCTTTTAGCGGTGGGCCAGGTGACTGGCTCACTGTTTCGTGCTGCAAGGTTTCCCCATCCCCCACCCCTTCCCCTGGGAAGGGGCCATGCCCACCCCCCGCCCGCCCGTGGGCGGGAGCGAGGGAGTCCGAGCGAGAGGATCGGTTTTGAGGAGTCCGGATCGGGGTCCGGCTGGTCGCTCTTGCAAGGAGTTCCACCATGGCCAATGTTGAAGTCATCCAGCGCCACGCGCACCTGGCCGGTGCCGTCAAGCTCGAATTCGTCAACGGACGGGAGGGCCGGCTCGCCAAGGCGACGCTGACCGCCATCAGCAACCAGTACCGCGGTAGCGGTGAAGACCGCGAGGAACGCGCGGTCGCTGTTCAGTGGACCCTCTGGGGCAAACAGGCCGAACACGCGGCCGAGTACCTGGGCAAGGGCTCCCACGTCAACGTGGTGGGCCGCCTGCACAACACTCAGTACCAGGACGGCGAAGGCCGAGAGGTCTACGGCATGGCGTTCACCGTCGAGGACATCGACTACCTCGACAGCAGGGCCGAGAGCGATGCCCGCCGCAGCCGCAGCGCGCAGGAACCGCAGAGCCCACAGCCGGCCACCGCCTGAAGCACACCACCGGGCGTCAGCCGCCCGGTCTCCATCTCATTCCTTCATTCCGAATTAGGAGTCCACCATGATCTCCACCGCCCATTCCCCCCGTCTGGCCGCCCGCTTTGGCCAGAACACCTTTGTCATTCGCAGCGAAACCCCGCTGGCCGAAGACCAGATGCGCCGGGCTGCACCATCCATCTTTGCCGAGGGCAAACACGGTAGCCGTTCCGAGCGCTACACCTACATCCCCACCATCGACGTGCTGCGCGGCTTGCGCCAGGAAGGCTTCGAGCCCTTCATGGTGGCCCAGAGCAAGAGCCGCATCGAAGGCAAGACCGAGTTCACCAAACACATGATCCGCATGCGCCACGCAGGGAAGGTGAACACCCGGCCCGAGGCCAACGAGATCATCCTGATCAACAGCCACGACGGCGCCAGCAGCTACCAGATGCTCGCGGGCGTGTTCCGCTTCGTCTGTTGCAACGGTCTGGTGGTGGGCGACGTGTCCAACGACATCCGCATCCCGCACAAAGGCAACATCCGCGACGACGTGATCGAAGGCGCTTTCCGGGTGCTGGAGGACTTCGAGACGGTGGACGCGTCCACAGACGGCATGAAGGCCCTGACTCTGCAGCCCGAGGAACAGCGGGCCTTTGCCACGGCAGCCCTGGCGCTGCGCTATGGCGAACGAGGGGAGGGCGAACCACCGGCCCCGGTGACCGCCGATCAGCTGATCGAAGCACGCCGGCCGGAAGACTTCGGTGCCAGCCTCTGGACCACGTTCCAGCGCGTGCAGGAGAACGCGATGAAGGGCGGCCAGCCGGGAAGAGGCGCCAAGGGCCGGCGCCTGCACACCCGCCCGGTGGCCAGCATCGACCGCAGCGTGAGCCTGAACCGGGCGCTGTGGGTGCTGGCCGAAGAGATGCGCAAGCTCAAGGGCTGATCAGGACTCGAACCACACTGCCCCAACGCTGGGCGGTGTGGTTTTCCGGAAGTTCCGAAACGCTCGCCGGCTGTCGCCGGCTCGCGCGAGCCAGGCCGCAGCTTCTCATCGAAGCCACAGCCAGGCGGCCATCGCCCAGCTGATGCCCGAAGAGAGCACTGCCGTCGCAGTGTGCAACAGCCACCACTCCCAGGGGCGTGCACTTTTGCGGGCAATGGCCGCCACCTCCTGCAGCGGCAGCGTCACCCGCTGCAGAGTCGGGCCGACTTCGTTGCGGAACACTGCCCGCGCCGCCTCCTCCATGGCCCGGGTCTGTGTGTCCACAGTCCCCCGGGCCATTTCGTCGGCGCGGCGGGCGATGTGCTTGACCGCCTGCACCTTTGCGTTCACGGTGATTTCATCCATGCGCCTTGAGTACGCCGCGACCTGCTCACCCAATTCAGCGCTGGTTCGCAGCAACTCCATGCGACTCGCGTCCAGTTGGGGTGCCAGGGTCTCGACCCGATCCAGCAAGGCGCCCAGGTCGCCGATGGCCACCGCCATCAGCTCTTCGCGGGCCGTGACCAGGTCGCTCACTGCGCCTGCCGTGCCAGCGGCACCACCTTATTGGCGGCGCTCTCTCCCAGTCCGAGCGCCGCAAAGCAAGCATCCAGCTCGGGTACCACGCCAAGGGCCAGCCGCCGGGTAGCCAGTTTCTGGGCCAGGGTGAGCTTTTCTGCGGTGTCGCTGGCCTTGACGATCAAGGCCTTATAGTCGATCTCGTCTCGGGCCAGGGCGGTGAGGTCGGCGCCACTGCCCCGGATCCGTCCGTAGACCTCGTTGGCGCTCAGATGGCAGGCGGCGTTCTCTGTGGCGATGGGCTTTGCCTTCAGGAAGGCCCGCACCAGGTCAAAGTGCGCAGGGACATCAGCGGCGCTGTTCACCATGTTGAACACCAGTCGCACCTTGGACGGTGGCACCCCCAGCCGAGCCAGCTCGACCAGTGTGGCGATGGTGTCCTGCTGCTGTTTGAGGGCTGGCACGCTCGGAACCACAAAGACATCGAAGTCTTCCTGGCTGCCTCGGTACTTCTGCATCAGGTCTAGCAACTCCTCTACGTTGCTGGCCCCGATGTCCACCACCGCGTTGTCGATGGTCTGCAGGTATTCCTGCAGCGCCCCGAACTGCCGGCCGCGCATGGCCTGACCTTCACCCTCGCCAGCATTCAGGCTCTCGACAGAAATCAGTTCCGCACCTTCGATCCGGGGCAGCAACAGGTGGCGGGCGACGGTCGTCTTGCCCACGTTGCCCGAGAAATTGATGACGGCGATTTTCATGGCAGGTCCTTCGCGTTGAGCCTGGCGAGGGCCAGGGGGTTGGTGATCCGGCTGCTGGCGAACGCCTCGGCGATCTCTTTTCCGCTGCGCAAATCCGTCTCGATGGCGTCTTTGAGTGCCGGCGATGACACGGTGGTCGATTCAGGCTCTGCGGTAGACGACATGGGTGCAGGAGCCGTGAGTTCATTACCAGGCCGCAGCCCTGAATCCGCCGCAGGCACAACACCCCGGCTCGTGGCAGCTCTGGCCACTTCGCGCTGGACCGTGGCGTTGCTCACATGCACACCCACCGCGGCCAAAGCCATGCGGATCGCCTCGAAGGTGTAGCCCTGTGCGCGAAGCTCCCGCATGTCTTGCGCGAAGTGCCTCGCCTTGCGCGAGCTTCTGCCGGGCGGATCGGTCGGAACCAGCTTCATCATGCGGCTTCTGTTCAGTGGCTGTTCTGCAGGTGTTCAGGTACTGATCGCGAGTTGGTCGCGGAATGGTCAGTTTGTGCGGTGTCTGTTCACTGGCTGCTCACTTGCCGTTCTGTTTGTGCAATCTCTGTGCAAGGGTGGCCGCGGTGTCCCCATCTTCAACCCGTCAACGGCCCTTTCGCGCGCTGGATTCGGACCCAAATCCAGCCGCTCAAGAGCGTCGATTCAGACCAATACTGGGTTCATGGTGAGTGCAGAGATAGGCGGCCTGCCGCCAGTTTCACAAGCGCTCCGCGCCCCTCCATTCGTCGGTCCATGAACACACCAACACATGACTTCGTCACGGTTGAAATGCGCGGCTTGAAGGCCGCGCTGGTGGCCCGTGCGCAGGCGCAACGGGTCAGCGTGTCCGAGCTGGTGCGCAGCGCTGTGGCGCGTGATCTGAATCTTTCGGTGGAGGGTGAACCCGACTGCGGAGAGCTGCCTCCCAAGACTGGGCGAACCGCCAGCGTCAAGTTGTCCATCCGCATGACGGCCGACGAGGCTTCACAACTGGTTGCCGGTGCCCGAGCCGCAGGCCTGTCACGCGGTGCCTACCTGGCTGGGCTGGTGGCCAACGTGCCGGTGCTATCTACCGGTGGCGGTCGGGTCGAACACATCGCAGCGCTCAGGGTCTCCAGCGCTGAGCTGGCCACCCTGAGCCGAAATATCCACCGCCTCACCGTGCTGCTGCGTCAGGCCAACGTAGAGCCCGCAAGGGCCTATCGCGAGATGCTGGACACCCTGGCGGGCGACGTGCGCCGCCACCTGGAGCTGGCCTCCCGTGCCTTGGCCGACCTGCAGCCGGGCAGCCGGGGCGCAGGGTCAGCCACGTTCCCCACCAAGTAGCGAAAGGAGTTAGCCATGGCTACCCCGGACAACCTGGACGGCATCCTGATCACCTGGGGTGATCGCCTGTTCTACCCCGGCAACCGCGTCGTGAAGGTGAAACCTTCTCCCCGGTTTAGTGGGGACGCGGCACGGCAACGCGCGGCCGTCATCCGCCAGCGCATTGCGGCCACTGTGGTGCGCCGTGCGCCACAGGTCATGGTGAAGGTGACGGGAGGAGGGCGCGGCCTGCGGGCCATCGCCGCCCACTTCCGCTACATCAGCAAGAACGGCCGACTGGAGATTGAGGACCAGCGCGGCGAAATCATGCGGGGCATAGACGTCTTGCATGACTTGGCCGAGGAATGGCGCCTCAGCGGCTCATACATACCCAACGGGGCAGAGCCGGGCCACCGGCGGGAGGCTTTCAACATCATGCTGTCGATGCCACGCGGCACCGACCCGCTGACCGTGCAGCGTGCCGCCCGGGAATTCGCTCAGGTCGAGTTGATGGACCACAAATACGTGATGGTGCTGCACGACCACCAGGCAAACCCGCATGTGCACATTAGCGTACGGGCGGAGTCGACGCTGGGCGAGCGCCTCAACCCTCGCAAGAGCGATCTGCACCGCTGGCGCGAGACCTTCGCCGAGAAGCTGCGCGGACATGGTGTGGACGCGGAGGCGACGCGGCAAGCGACGCGTGGGCAATACTGCCAGCCCGATCCGCTGTGGCGACTGAAGGCTCAGGAGGCAGGGCGCCTGCGTCGCGCGCCACTATCCAAACAGATCAGACCGCAGAAACATCCGGCTAAGAAGGCGGCTGTCGATGCCTGGGTGCAGATCGGCCTGGCGTTGGCCAAATCGGACCAAGCTGCTGACCGGCAATTGGCCGGGAATGTCGCAAGGTTCATCACTGAGATAACCGCTACCAAGCCAGGTGCACCTGAGCGAAGCTCCGTACGGTCGGAGCCAACGGTCCAACGCCCAACACAGAAACCCGGACTTCAACCGAATCCGCAGGCATGGACTGCGCCGAGGGACATCGGACCGAATCGCTAGAGGCGACCTTTCGGGTCGGCGTGACAGTGCGCTGGAGCCCGCTGAACCTTCAACCCTTCCTAAATGTCTCGCTCAGACTAAGAGAAGGCCGAAAACTGCTGGTTGCCGTCAGTCACTTTCAATCAAGTCCGTGTGTCTAATGTCCTCTGATAAGACGGAACAGCTCAGCTTGATACAGCGCATCATCTAGAGCGTCGTGAGTCCCGCGCGTTGTCGGATGCAGAACTGCTGCAATTTTGCTTGAGCGAGTGTCGCTCCAACTGCAACCCATCCTTCCCATGTAATACGCCTTGATATCCAATGCGGAAAAGCCAAATGGATTCTCGCCAGCAAAGCGATGAAAGTAGTAGTTGACGAACGACCAGTCGAACGGTGCATTGAATCCGACGAATACGCCCACTTCATTCGCATCAATCACCTCTTCAAGCCATTGGCCAAATCTGTACATCGCTTCTTGAGGCGTCGAGCCGGTCCTCTCAAGATCCTCCAGCGACAGGCCGATCACCTCCATGGCCTTCGGATCCGCGTTGCGACTCAGTGGCTTTAGCGTGCATTCGAACGTTTGGCTTGGGTCATCGACATTCACTGCACCAATCGTTAGCAGGCTGTAT
Source organism: uncultured Burkholderiales bacterium (assembly GCA_937873395.1). Taxonomy (GTDB): domain Bacteria; phylum Pseudomonadota; class Gammaproteobacteria; order Burkholderiales; family Burkholderiaceae_C; genus Hydrogenophaga. The sequence continues at coordinate 13,661 of CALMYH010000135.1, read as the reverse complement.
TCACCGGGAATAGGCCCTGAGGTTTCTACGTCAACGGAGATGAAGATTTCTTTCTTGTCGCTCATGAGATGAGGGGCTCCGTTGGTACAAGTGAAGGGCGATCGCGGATCGCGACCCAGTGATCGCGGAAGGCCTGCCGGCGTTCCTCGATGGAACCTGTTGACTTCCAATGCAGACCAGCCAGCGTGTAAATGTCGAACGGCTGAGTGCTGCCTTCTTTCATCATCACCATCGTAGGGAGGCACCGGCCCAACGCGTACCCGAGTTCAAGAAAGCAGTTGGGGCGCATGCCGGTCAGGTCGGCAAGCACAACACTGCTGCGGTGAAGCTTCGCGAAGATCTCCTGATCGATTCGCGGGTGCTCGTACTGTTGCCGTCCATCGACGACCACCATGCTGTATCCGAGTTCGTCTTCGACGATGGGCTTCACGATCACGTCAAAGAACTCTTGCACTTCAGCATACTCGGGAATGCTCGGGTTCAGGAGGCGAACGACGAACGCACGCGGCTTCTCAAGCGCTTCGAGCAGGTTGAGGATCGTTTCAACGCGATCAAGCCTCGATGTGCGACGTGAGAAGTTGATCCGGTTGATCCACACGTGAGCACTCTCTTCCGTCGGGTGAAAAAGCCGCTGCGCTTGGCCGCGAGTAAGGCCGACATTGAAGAGGCTGCGCGCACCGGTGTCTGCTGGGGTGATGGCGAGGTTCAGTGGCACAACTGGTTTACCCGCGTCGTGATAAACGTTCGCCAGGAACATGACGCCTTCAGAACCACCGAGCGCAATGAGGATGTCGCCGTGACGGGCTTGCGCCTCCATTCGCTTGCTGTTCATGTTCCAGTGCGAGACGTTTTCGATCTGAACCAGATCTGACGTGCGTAGGTCGTCCCATAGGGACTCGAATTCAGGCGGGATTTGCTCCTCCGTCTTATGGTGCTGCACCGCGATCACGAGGGGGGTGACCGCGCCAGCCGGACGGCGCGCTAGGTTGTCGCTAAGCGTCTGCCAGATCAGCCAGTCGAAGCAAATTGGCTGGTTGTCTGCAGGGCGCAACTTTTCTGCATCGACTGGGAGCACGAACGTCGCGCCGCGCTTGATCAGATCGATCACCAACGCCTTTACCAACTCACGGGCTTCCGTAACCTCGGTTGTCGATGCATGCGCGGCGTCGACGGCGATGCTGCCGGCAATGTGAATGCGGCGGCCGAAGAGTGGTGACTTCGCCATCAGCGATCCTCCACGACAGGAGAGGGCTTCATCGAGTCAGCCACTGCCAAAAGGTGATCCCAGTTCAGCGGCGTGGCCGGAAACGCCTTGGCCAGGGCGGCAGGGTAAAGGCGGGTCCGAATGTCGGAGTAAGTCCAGGCCGGAAGGCCGTTGCGAGCATCGGTCGCTGCAACTAGGGAGGTAAGTTGGGTCTTCGTCGGGTTGATGGCCGCCAGGTCCAACGCAAACAGCTGTCGACGTTCCTCCGACGACGGGCGCTTGAACTCTTCGATCATCGCGGCACGGCGCTGGAGCGCCGGGTCGAGCACGGTGACGCGGTTGGTACACAGGACCACCACAACGCGCCCGCCGAAGCGGCGTAGATCGTCGATCCCCTGGATTAGCGTGTTGACCGCCACCTTATCTTCGTGGTGGCTGTGATCCTGGGACCTGGCTGCGGCGAGTGAATCGCCTTCGTCGATGATCAAGATGGCTCGCCGGCCCTTGCCTGCAGCCTGCACCACTTTCTGGAATGCTTCTGCGATCAAGGTCCCCATCTCGCCGACCTTGCCCGAACCTCGGACACGATTGCTCAGCTTGAACAGAACGGAGTCATCGACCTTGGCCTCCATCACCAGCCGATTCGCAACGCATTCAGCGGTGGCTGTCTTGCCCGTGCCAACGTCACCATGGAAGATGATGAACGGGTATTGGTCAGCCACCAGATCGCACAGGGCAAGCTTGCCGCCATGGTGCTTCTGGTTCCAGACGTGTAGTTCACCGATGCTCAGAAGAAGGCGGAGCTGGTCGCGGATGCGACCATAGCGCGCATCGAAGCCGAGGAGGGTCTTCTCCTTGCGGGCAAGTTGCTCATCCGGCAGCGGGGTTTCGCTATCAAAGATTTTGGGCTGGTTCATTTTCCAAAGTCCTTCCGCTGCAGACCCCAGCCGTTGCTGGCGTAGTCCCTGCCGGCGCTCATAGCCAGACCGGCATGGCTCGTGTCGGCCGTGGTGGGTACCCAGCCGATCTTGAGATTCGGCTTCATCGACTCCCTCGCGGCGGCGTCATAGGCATCGGTGTAGAAGACGATGATTCGCAGCTCGGGGCTCGCCACTCGGGGCCACATCACACCCCCGGGCCTGCTGGTCGTTAGGTCGTCGCCGGCCGCGTTGACGGTGTACTGGGTTGCGCGAACTTCGACCAGTCCGCTGAGCAGCGTCAGGTCCACCTTCTTCAGGTAGCCCTTCTTGGCAAGGGCTTCCATGTCGTAGGCATAGTCACGCGCCTTGGCCTCGGTGATCGCCCCGGTGCTCTGGGCAATCATCACGATGTCGGCGGTGAACCGCCGCATCACCTTCTCGATGTCAGTGCTCGTGTAGGAGTACGTTTCAGTGGTGGTGGAAGTCATGCGTCTTCCTCCACCTTGAAGCGGGGGCCGAACACTTCCTTCCATGCATCGATGTCGTCTTCAGCCGATGCGAAGTGCGCCGCTTCCCATGCCTCGGTGGCTGCGGCGACGATTTCCTTGCGCTCCGTCTCGGTGATGCGGGCGGCGACGTTGTTGTGGCTGCTGACGGGGTCGATGATGACGACCGGGTCCTTGAACGAGCCAACCGGCTTCGCGTTCTCCGGGAAGGAGATCACGTCCTTCAGGCCGGACTGCGCGATGTAGTGCAGGAATCGACGGAAGCGCTGTTCGATGGAGCCGTCCGAGCCCTGTGTATCTAGGACGTACGCCATGATCAGCTCGATGGCGAATGACTTTAGCGGCTTCAACTCGGCTTGATTGCGCCAGCGCTTGGCGAGGCGTACCAGGGTACGGAAGTCCTTGTCAGCCTCCTTGCGGTCACGCACGAACTGGATCTGGCACGGTGCGCAGGTCTGCATCTTCGACCCGTTCTGGATGTCGAACTGCCACCCATAGTTGGGCTTTGATGCGTCCTCGATGACCGGGACGATGTCCACGCTCAGGCCTGAGCCGACGAAGGCGACCGTTGCCGCCTTGCGCTGAATCTGGAAGTCCTCGACATCCTTGTTCGGGTAGATCTTGATCAGCAGGTCGTAGATCGTGTCGGTCAGAGTCGCCAGCGTCTCCTGCTCGACGTTACGGCCGGAAACGTAGAACACAACATCGACATCCACCGGATCCATCGAAGTTTTGCGCAGGATGGTGAACTTGGCGAACGAGCCTGCTTTCACCACCTTGGTGATCTTGATGTCTGTTTTGTCGCGAACGCTCTTGCTAAGTTCGATGACCAGACGGTCCACCTGTGCGTGGTATTCCTTGCGCTTGTCGTCTGGCAACCGAAGAACGTTGCTGTCGTAGTACTGAAGCTGCGTGTTTGTCAGTGGCATTTTTCCCCCTGTTGGTTGTCTTGAGAAGTTGGCGGTAGCCTATCGATCTTTCGGGCTCATGAATGATCTTATATGGTAATCAAAAACATACACATCATAGCATCAAAAAAAATCTGTATGAAACTCTTGATAAGTTGGTATGATGCGCACGAGTTGATGCATCGTTTTCGCTCTGAGCCCTAGGCAAACATGGCCGTCCAAATAGAAGACTTAACCCAGCCCCAGCGTGACAGGCTCGCCTTTATCGAATTGCGCGTGCGATTTCTGGGGGAGGTTCGCCGGCAGGACCTCTTTGACCGCTTCGGCATCCAGGCCGCCGCTGCGACGCGTGACTTGGCGACCTACAAGGAGCTGGTGCCAGGCAACATCGACTACGACAGCAAAAGCAAGGTTTATGTCCGCTCAGAGCTGTTCCGGCCTCTGTTCGACTTCAGCCCGACGCGCGTGCTCACATGGTTAACCCAGGGCTATGGCGACAACGAGCCGACTCGGAACCGTTCGCTGATCCCGACCGAGGCCGCCACCGAGATCAGCAACCCAGACCTGGATGCCCTCTCTGTCGTTACCCGTGCGATCTACCGCAAGTCGGTGATCCATATCACCTACCGCGCGCTGACGAGTGGAATGACCGCGCGCCAGATCGTGCCCTTCGCGCTTGCCGACAACGGTAGCCGTTGGCACGTACGCGCCTACGACCGCCGATCTGCCGAGTTTCGTGACTTTGTATTGGCACGCTTGGCGGATGCCCACTTCGTCGATGATCAGATCGAGGACAAGGAGCGACCCGACCAAGACATCCAGTGGAACCGAATCGTGGAGCTTGAGCTGGTGCCGCACCCTGCCAATATGCGCAACCCAGACACCATAGAAGCTGAGTACGGCATGACCGATGGCAGGCTCGTGACTCGGGTCAGGGCTGCCCTCGTGGGCTACATGCTTCGCCGCTGGAATGTTGACTGCACGCCCGATCGCAGCCTTAGGGGCGGCGAAAACCACCTATGGCTGAAGAACCGGCAGGCCCTATACGGTGTCGAGAACCTCATGCTCGCACCTGGCTACAGGCCCGACGACCAAGGAGCCTGATCCATGTTGAAGCTCGAACAGATCCAGAAGAACGCGGCCATCTCGGGCATGGAGCCCGGGCAGGTGGTGCGTATCGTCACGACCGAGCCGGTCGGTGACAACGCCCTGACCGTCTACTACAAGACCGCCGACGGCAAGCTGCTGGAGCGGATGCTGTTCCGCACCGACGAGGCCAAGCTGTCGCTGGCCGAGGCGGGGCGCCCCTGGGCCTTCGATGCGCCGGGCGAGGAGTTCAAACTCGCCGCCGAGGCCTACCGCATCAACCTGGCCCACCTGTTCGATCCGATGATGGCGGTGCACACGTCGAACGTGGAACCGCTGCCGCACCAGATCACGGCGGTCTACGAGTCGATGCTGCCGCGCCAGCCGCTGCGATACGTGCTGGCCGACGACCCCGGTGCCGGCAAGACCATCATGGCTGGCCTGTTCATCCGCGAGCTGCTGATGCGCGCCGATGCCAAGCGCGTGCTGATCGTCGCTCCCGGCAGCCTGGTCGAGCAGTGGCAGGACGAGATGTTCGAGAAGTTCGGCCTATCGTTCTCGCTGTTCTCGCGCGAGCAGGTCGAGCAGTCCCGCAGCGGCAACCCCTTCGACGACATCGACCTGCTGGTCGCCCGCGTCGACCAACTGGCCCGCGCCGAAGACCTGCAGGAGAAGCTGCGCCTGTCGCACTGGGATCTGGTGGTCGTGGACGAAGCGCACAAGCTCTCGGCCAACTACTTCGGCAACAAGGTCAACAAGACCAAGCGCTTCCAGCTCGGCGAGCTGCTGGGCTCGATCACGCGGCACTTCCTGTTGATGACGGCCACGCCGCACAACGGCAAGGAAGAAGACTTCCAGCTGTTCATGTCGCTGCTGGATGCCGACCGCTTCTACGGCAAGTTCCGCGACGGCGCGCACAAGGTCGACGTCACCGATCTGATGCGCCGCATGGTCAAGGAGGACCTGCTCAAGTTCGACGGTACCCCGCTGTTCCCTGAGCGCCGCGCGTACACCTGCAACTACAAGCTGTCCGACCTCGAAGCCGCACTCTACGCCGCCGTCACGGACTACGTGAAGACCGAGTTCGCCCGCGCCGACCAGCTGGCAGACGGCGGCCGCAAAGGCACCGTTGGCTTCGCCCTGACGTCCCTGCAACGCCGGCTGGCCTCCAGCCCCGAGGCGATCTACCAGTCTCTCAAGCGCCGCCGCAACAAGCTCAAGCGTAGGGTCGAGGAAGAGAAGCTGGGCCAGCGCGGCAAGTCGCTGGCCGAGACGCTCGTCGGCACCGGCACCAACGGCGTGCCGGATGACATTTGGGAGTCGGCCGACGCGCTGTCACCTGACGACTACGAGAACTTCGAAGAAGCCGTCGTCGACCAGGCCACGGCCGCCCAGACCATCCAGGAGCTCGAGGCCGAAATCATCATCCTCGAAGACCTGGAAGAACAGGCTCGCAAGGTCGTGCACTCCGGCCAAGACCGCAAGTGGGACGAGCTGTCGCGCTTGTTGCAAGACACGCCCGAGATGCACGACCCCGCGGGCCGCCAGCGCAAGCTGATCATCTTCACCGAGCACCGCGACACGCTGAACTACCTGGCCACCAAGATCCGCGGCCTGCTCGGCAGCGAGGAGGCCGTGGTGATGATCCACGGCGGCGTGAAGCGCGAAGAGCGCCGCAAGGTGCAGGAGCTGTTCCGCAACGATCCAACGGCACGCATTCTTGTCGCCACCGACGCAGCGGGTGAAGGCGTGAACCTGCAGAACGCCAACTTGATGGTCAATTACGACCTGCCCTGGAACCCCAACCGCCTGGAGCAGCGCTTTGGCCGCATCCACCGGATCGGCCAGACCGAGATCTGCCACCTGTGGAACATGGTGGCGTCCGAGACGCGCGAGGGCGATGTCTTCCAGCGGCTGTTTGAGAAGCTCGAGATCCAGCGTGATGCCCTGGGCGGGCGTGTTTTCGACGTCCTGGGCGAGGTGTTCGAGGACCGCAGCCTCAAGGACCTGCTGATCGAGGCCATCCGCTACGGCTCCGACCCCGAGGTTCGCGCGCGCCTGCTTCGAAAGGTCGAAGGCGCGCTGGACACTCGCCACCTCGAAGACATCATCAAACGCAACGCGCTGTGCGAAGAGGTGATGGACGAGAAGCGCCTCTTCGCCGTCAAGGAGGAGATGGAGAAGGCCGAGGCCCGCAAGTTGCAGCCTTTCTTCATCCGCTCATTCTTCAGCCAGGCCTTCCAGCAGCTGGGCGGCGAGTTGCGCCCGCGAGAGCCTGGGCGCTACGAGATCACCAACGTCCCGGCCATCATCCGCGAGCGTGACCGCCAGATCACAGGCCGCGACCGCCGCAATGCCGATCCGGTGCTGCGCCGCTACGAGCGCGTCTGCTTCGAGAAGCAGTTCGTGCGACTGACGGATCGCGTCGGCGCGCCGATGGCCAGTCTGCTGCACCCCGGCCACCCGCTGATGCAGTCGGTGACCGACCTGGTGCTTGAAGCCCACCGCAACAAGCTCAAGCAGGGCGCCGTACTGGTGGACCCTGCCGACATGGGTCTGACGCCGAAGGTCATGTTCATCATCGACCACTCGGTGAAGGAAGGCGCCGACCCGGTTCATGTGGTCTCGCGCCGCATGCAGTTCGTCGAGATCGACCCCAAGGGCAACGCGATCAACGCTGGCTGGGCGCCGCACCTGGACCTGGAGCCGCTGGCTCCTGCCGACATGGCGCTGATCGAGGACGTGCTCGCCTCCCCCTGGATCGCCAAGGATCTGGAGCAGGTGGCGCTCGCCCACGCATCGACGCACCTCGTGCCCGAGCACTTCGACGAGGTGCGTGCACGCCGCGAGAAGACGGTCGACAAGACGCTGGCTGCGGTGCACGAGCGCTTGGTCAAGGAGATCAACTTCTGGTCCGACCGCTACATCAAGCTGCAGGACGACATCGCCGCCGGCAAGGACGTGCGCCTGACGCTGGAGAACGTCCGCCGCACCATCGATGACCTGACAGCCCGCCGCGAGACGCGCGAGAAGGAGCTGCTGGCCATGCGCCACGTCATCTCCGCCACGCCGGTGATCCTCGGCGGATCACTCGTCATCCCTGCCGGCCTGCTGCTGCAGCGCCAGGGCCAGCCAGGGTGGACGGCTGACGCTGCCGCACGCGCACGGGTCGAGCAGATCGCGATGCGCGCCGTGATGGACGCTGAACGCGCGCTCGGCCACGACGTCATCGACGTGTCGGCCGACAAGTGCGGATGGGACGTCACCAGCCTGCCCAAGGCGCTGGACGGCCGCCTGCCGCCCTCCCGCCACATCGAAGTCAAGGGCCGCGCCAAGGGCCAGACGACGATAACCGTCACGCGCAACGAGATCCTCTACGGCCTTAACCAGTCCGAGAAGTTCATCCTGGCCATCGTGATGGTCGACGGTGAACAGCACGAGGGGCCGTTCTACGTGCGGCAGCCCTTCACACAGGAGCCCGACTGGGCCGTGACCAGCATCAACCTCGATCTCGATCAGCTGCTCGCCCGCGCGCAGCAGCCAGCCTAAGGAACAAGAACACATGGCGACCATCAAGGCCCCCAAGAAGCTCATCGAGGTCGCGCTGCCCCTCGACGCCATCAATGACGAGGCGGCCCTCAGAAAGAGGAAGGCCCCTGGTGGCTATCCCACGACTCTCCACAAGTGGTGGGCGCAGCGACCGGTAGCTGCGGCGCGCGCGGTTGTCTTTGCCCAGACAGTGAATGATCCGGGCGGCGAGCGTGGTTACTTCGCTGGAATGACTAAGGCACAGGCCGCAGCCAAGCGGGAGGAACTGTTCGAGATCATTAAAGACCTCGTGAAGTGGGAGAACACCAATAACAAAAGCGTACTTGACCGTGCGCGGGCGGCTATCCAGGCCAGTTGGGTCGAAACATGTCGGCTCAACAGGTCACATCCCCGAGCCGCCGAGCTATTCAATCCGGATCACCCGCCCGTCTTCCACGACCCATTTGCGGGCAGCGGAGCCATCCCACTGGAAGCGCAGCGGTTGGGGTTCGAAAGCTTTGCCAGCGACCTGAACCCGGTCGCAGTGACGATCAACAAGGCGATGATCGACATCCCACCACGATTCGCCGATCGCACACCGGTGGGGCCATTGCTGAAGACTGACAAGCAGCGAAAGCTCGTCGAGGAATGGCTAGGCGTCAAGGGTCTTGCCGAGGACGTGCGTCGCTATGGCGCTTGGATGCGAGCCGAAGCCGCTAAGCGGATCGGTCATCTTTACCCGCCGGTGGAGATCACCGCCACCATGGTGGCCGAGCGTCCTGACCTCAAGCCTTTGCTGGGTCAGAAATTGACTGTTGTCGCATGGTTGTGGGCGCGCACCGTCAGAAGCCCCAACCCAGCGTTCTCGCACGTCGAAGTTCCTCTTGCGTCGACCTTTGTTCTTTCAACTAAGGCAGGAAAGGAAGCCTACGTCGACCCTGTGATCGAGGGCGACAGCTACAGATTTGTGGTCCGGTACGGACTCCCCCCGGCAGACGCTGCAGCCGGCACGGCGGCGGGGAAGCGCGGCGGCTTCTATTGCCTGCTCTCGGACTCGCCAATTGATTACAAGCACATCCGAGCGGAGGGTTCAGCAGGGCGCATGGGGACTCGACTCATGGCGATTGTCGCGGAGGGCAACAACGGCCGCGTCTATTTGTCACCGACTGCCGACCACCAGGCTATCGCCGCCGAAGCGATTCCCGAGTGGAAGCCCGAGGTCAAGATGCACGGCAAGTGTCGCGTCAATGTCAGCAACTATGGCCTCGATGTCTATGGTGACCTCTTCACGCCCCGTCAGCTGGTTGCACTGACCACGCTTTCGGACCTGGTTGTCGAGACCATCACGCGATGCCATCAAGACGCCGTTGCAGCCGGCATGACCGATGACGGGATTGGCATCGATGACGGCGGGAAGGGCGCGCTCGCGTACGCACAGGCATTGGGTGTCTATTTGGCGTGCGCAATAAGTCGGCTCGCCGACTACGGCTGTTCGCTGTCGACGTGGCGCCCCAAAGACAACGCAATGCGTTCAAGCATGCCCAAGCAGGCACTCCAAATGTCGTGGGACTTCGCAGAGGGATCGCCATTCGCCAGCTCCAGTTCAGGTTTTACCGACTGCTGTCATGTGGTTGCGAAGGTCATCGAAACCGCGCTGTCCGGAGAGGCAGCAGGGCACGCCTTTCAACACAGCGCCACATCAAGCGACTTCCCTGTCGCTGTGGGAAGCGCGGTGATCAGCACAGATCCTCCGTACTACGACAACATCGGTTACGCCGACCTGTCTGACTTTCTTTACGTTTGGCTCCGTCGTTGCCTGCGCCCGATCTATCCACAGTTGTTTGCCACCTTGGCGGTACCGAAGGCCGAAGAGCTCGTTGCAACGCCCTATCGGCACAACAGCCAGGAAGAGGCCGAGCGCTTTTTCATGCATGGCATGACCGAGGCACTCAGATCACTGGTGCAGAGGTCGCATCCGGCTTTTCCGGTCACTATCTACTACGCGTTCAAGCAATCCGAGACCGCTGACGATGGTGGCACTTCGAGCACCGGCTGGGAAACGTTCCTGCAAGCAGTGGTCGACGCCGGCTTCGTCGTCACAGGAACTTGGCCCATGAGAACCGAAGGCGACAACCGGCAAGTTGGGAACAACGCCAACGCTCTGGCTTCTAGCATCGTGCTGGTTTGCCGCCAGCGCGCTGCGGACGCCACTTCGGTGAGCCGTCGCGAGTTCATTCGCGAACTCAATGCGGTACTGCCGGAGGCTCTCGACGAAATGACTCGGGGCGGCGTCAACTCTCCCGTGGCCCCTGTCGACTTGTCTCAAGCCATCATTGGACCAGGCATGGCGATCTTCAGTCAGTACGCAGCTGTACTGGAAGCTGACGGCCGGCCGATGGGTGTCGGAACCGCCTTACAGCTGATCAACCGCTTTCTTGCAGAAGACGACTTCGATCACGACACACAGTTCTGTCTCCACTGGTTCGAGAACTTCGGCTGGACGACGGGCAAGTTCGGTGATGCCAACACACTTGCGCAGGCGAAAGGTACAGCAGTTGCAGCGTTGGTAAGCGCTGGCGTGGTCGACTCTAGTAAGGGCGATGCGCGACTGCTCCGCTGGATCGAGATGCCACGCAACTGGTCGCCAGAATCTGACGCCCGCCTGCCGGTGTGGGAAGCCCTGCATCAGCTGATTCGAGCCTTTAATCAAGAGGGCGAACCGGCCGCTGGCGCGCTCCTCGCGCGAATGCCAGCACGTGCCGAGCCTATGCGGGCATTGGCTTATCGCCTGTACACGCTCTGCGAGCGTAAGGGCTGGTCTGAGGACGCCCGCGCCTACAACGAACTTGTCACCGCGTGGTCTGGCATCGAGCAAGCTGCCGGCGAGGCCGGCGTGGTCGGCTCACAGACGCAACTGGACATCTGATCGGGGAAGAACAATGGCACTGAAACCCTGGCGCGAGATCGCCGTCCCTCACGAGGACGTGCTTAAGGGCACGTTCCAGCAAGCCGAGTTTGCGGCAGACCTGTCTCGCGTCCACGCTGGCACCGCGACCGGCGAGTACCAGAACCCGGCGCTGTTCTTCCAGCGCACCTTCATCACGGAGGGAATGCGCCTGCTGCTCGACTCCGTGGTCAAGCGCCTCTCGGGCAGGGGCGGCGACCCGGTGATTCAGCTCCAGACCGCGTTCGGCGGTGGCAAGACGCACACCATGCTGGCGGTCTACCACATGGCCAAGGGCGAAGTGCCGGCCAGTGATCTGCAGGGCTTGGGCGACATCCTGAATGCAGCACAGATCACCGAGCTGCCCCGCGCCCGCATTGCGGTGCTGGACGGCATCAAGTCCTCGCCCAACCAGCCGGTGAAGCGCGATGGTCAGGCCGTGCGCACGCTATGGGGCGACCTGGCGTGGCAGCTGGGCGGAGCGGAGGGCTACGCCCTGGTGGCCGATGCGGATGCCTCGGGCACATCGCCTGGCAAGGCGGTGCTGGAGACGCTGCTGGCCCGCTGTGCGCCATGCGTCATCCTGATCGACGAGCTTGTGGCCTACGTGCGTCAGTTCGAGGAGGGCAAGACACTCACTGGCGGGACCTTCGACTCCAACCTGTCGTTCGTGCAGGCGCTCACCGAGGCGCTGAAGGCTGTGCCCACTGCAGTGTTGCTGGCATCGTTGCCCGAGTCGGACAAGGAGGCGGGCAGCCAACGCGGCGTGAAGGCGCTTGAGGCGCTGGCGCACTACTTCGGCCGTGTGCAGGCGCTGTGGAAGCCGGTGGCCACCGAGGAGGCGTTCGAGATCGTACGGCGTCGTCTGTTTGCCTCGATCAACGACAAGCTGGCGATGGAGTCGGTGTGCCGCGCCTTCGCCGACTTCTACACCGCCAACCGTGACGACTTCCCGCAGGAGACGCAGGAGAGCCGCTACTTCGAGCGGCTGGTGCACGCGTACCCGATTCACCCCGAGGTGTTCGACCGTCTCTACGAGGACTGGTCAACGCTGGACAACTTCCAGCGTACCCGCGGCGTGCTGAAGATGATGGCCAAGGTCATCCACCGCCTGTGGAAGGACGGTAACAACGACCCGCTGATCATGCCGGGCAGTTTCCCCATCTACGACGGAGACGTACGCAACGAGATCATCAACTACCTACCGCAGGGCTGGGACCCGGTGATTGAGCGCGACGTGGACGGCGAGCGCGCCGAAACCACGGAGATCGAGAACAAGGACACCCGATTCGGCAGCGTGCAGGCTTGCCGTCGTTCAGCTCGCGCAGTGTTCCTGGGCAGCGCACCCAGCACCACGAACCAGCTGGTGCGGGGCCTCGAGCTGGAGCGCGTGATCCTCGGCGTCATCCAGCCGGGCCAGCAGATCGGGTTGTTCAAGGACGCCCTGCGCCGCCTGGGTGACCGGCTGCACTACCTCAACCACGCCAACAACCGGTTCTGGCTCGACACGCGGCCCAACCTGCGCCGCGAGATGGAGGAGCGCAAGCGCCGCTTCCAGGACAAGGAGGACGTGTTCCCGACCGTCCGCGAGCGCGTGCAGCGAGGCTTTGCCAGCGGCGTATTCGGCGGCATCCACGTTTTCACCGACAGCGGCGACGTCCCTGATGACTGGGCGCTGCGTCTGGTGGTGCTGCCGCCTGATGCGGCGTTCAGCAAGAGCGGCCAGAGCCTAGCCATCGACCGCGCAACCGAGATCCTGAAGAAGCGCGGCGACCAGCCCCGCTTCAAGCAGAACCGGCTGATCTTCCTGGCCGCCGACTACGACAGCGTGAGCCGGTTGAAGGACCATGTGCGCTCGTTCCTGGCATGGCGCAGCATCGTCGCCGACTACAAGGACAACCGCATCGTCCTCGACAACCTGATGGCCAAGCAGGCGAACGCCAGCCTGGAGCAGGCCGAGGAAACCGTGCGCCGCATGATCCGCGAGACCTACAAGTGGCTCGTGGCGCCAATGCAGGAGGCGCGCCCCGGCAAGGGCTTGTCCGAGCTGCGGTGGGAGCACTTCCAGGTCAACCCCGGTGCGCAGAACTGGTCGCAGGAGATCGAGCGCGTGCTCAAGGAGAACGAGCTGCTCATCAACGAGTGGGCACCGATCCACCTGGCCAAGGTGCTGAAGGACTGGTTCTGGAAGGACGACGCCAAGGAGACCAGCGCGCTCAACGTCTGGCAGCAGAGTTGCCAGCAGCTCTACCTGCCGCGCCTGAAGGACGACACCGTCTTCCAGATGACGATGGCCGCGGGCGCAGAGAGCCGCGACTTCTTCGGGTTCGCGCAGGGCAAGGAGGACGGACGGTACGTAGGGTTCAGCTACGGCAAGCGCACGTCGCTGATCATGGACTCGTCGCTGCTGGTGATCGAGCCGTTCGCCGCGGCGGCCTACATGGAGGCGCTGCGCGCGGCGGAGGAAGCCTCGCGTGCGAAGGCCGCAGAGGCCGGCGGCGGTGCGGCAACGACAGATCGGAAGAGCGTCGTGTAGGGAAAGAGTGTAGATCTCGGTGGGCGCCG
>CALMYH010000134.1 GCA_937873395.1 uncultured Burkholderiales bacterium | reverse complement strand
CTGTGGGACGGTCTGGTCCGCTTCCTGGACCAGGGCCTCACCGGCGCCAGCTGGTGGCAGGCCATCCTGGTGGCCCTGGTGCTCACGCATATCACCATCGCCAGTGTCACCATTTATCTGCACCGCCATTCGGCGCACCGGGCGCTGGACCTGCACCCGGTCGCCTCGCATTTCTTCCGCTTCTGGCTCTGGATGACCACCGGCATGGTCACCAAGGAATGGACCGCCATCCATCGCAAGCACCACGCCAAGTGCGAGCGCGAGGGCGACCCGCACAGCCCGGTCATCTTCGGCATCAAGAAGGTGTTCTGGGAAGGCGCCGAGCTCTACCGCGAGGAGTCGCGGAACCAGGACACCCTGCAGCGCTTCGGCCACAACACCCCGACCGACTGGATCGAGCGCAACCTCTACACCCGCTACAACAAGCTGGGCGTGAGCCTGATGCTCATCATCGACGTGGCCCTGTTCGGTGCCCTGGGCCTGACGGTCTGGGCCATCCAGATGGCCTGGATTCCCGTCACCGCCGCCGGCATCATCAACGGCTTCGGGCATTACTGGGGGTACCGCAACTTCGAGGCGCAGGACGCCAGCACCAACGTGTCCCCCTGGGGCATCCTGATCGGTGGCGAAGAACTGCACAACAACCACCACACCTATCCGACCTCCGCCAAGCTGTCGGTCAAGCCCTACGAGTTCGACATCGGCTGGGCCTACATCCGCGGTCTGCAGGCCCTCGGGCTGGCCTCGGTCAAGAAGACGCCGCCCAAGATGGCTTTTGGTGATGTGCGCCCGGTGGCTGACGAAAAGACCCTGGAAGCCATCATCGCCAACCGCTACGAGGTCATGGCTGGCTATGCCCGCGAAATGCGTGCCGCCTGCCGCCAGGAGCTGGCGGGCATGAAGGCGCGCAGTGCCGATGCGACCCTGGTCCAGGCGGCCCGCCGCTGGTTGCACCGCGACGAGGACAAGGTGCCGGCCAATGTGAAGCCTCAGCTCGCCCAGGTGCTGGCGCAGAGCCCGGTGCTGGACAAGATGGTCACCATGCGCGAGGAATTGCGCGCCCTGTGGACCGGCACCAACGCCACCCGCGAACAGCTCGCCGCCGATCTGCAGGCCTGGTGCCGCCGCGCCGAAGAAAGTGGGATCGCAGCCCTGCGCGACTTCTCCATCAAGCTGCGCTCGGCACACGCCTGAAGAACCGCTGCGCTGCCTGGGCGGCGCATCACCTTTTCAAAAGGGCAACAAAAAACCCGCTGTTCTCACAGCGGGTTTTTTGTTGGAAGAACCGGAATCAGGGCCGAATCACTTCAGCTTGATTTCCTTGTAGTCCACGTGCTTGCGCGCGACCGGATCAAATTTCTTGATCAGCATCTTGTCGGGCGTGGTCTTCTTGTTCTTGGTGGTGGTGTAGAAATGACCGGTGCCGGCGGTGGATTCCAGCTTGATCTTCTCGCGAACGCCTTTGGTTGCCATGGTGTCTTTCTCCTAGATCAAGCCTGACCACGTGCGCGCAGGTCGGCGAGCACGGCATCGATGCCTTTCTTGTCGATCAGGCGCAGGGCAGCGCCCGAGACGCGCAGGCGAACCCAGCGGTTCTCGCTCTCGACCCAGAAACGGCGGTATTGCAGGTTCGGCAGGAACCGGCGCTTGGTTTTGTTGTTGGCGTGGGAAACGTTGTTCCCGACCATGGGCTTTTTGCCCGTGACGTCGCAGACGCGTGCCATGAGGACACTCCGATCTCATCAAACGGCCGCTACCCGTGCGGTAGGGGCCTCACCTCGCCAGAAGGGTGGCGGTAACCCGTTGAGTCAGGAGCCCGGACTCAGCAAAGCCCACTATTATAAACAACAAAACCGCAACCGACCCACACCGCCCATCCGGGCAGTGAGCAGTTTCCCGCGATCCAGGCCAGGGGCACCGCGGAACTGGCTTTGCCAGGCCGCAGGTGCCGCCCCCTTCCCAAGCCGAAGGCGCCAGAGGAGGGGGGACGCGCGAAGCGCGGCGGGGGGAGGGTCACAAATTCTCGAGGTAGCGCTGGGCGTCCAGCGCCGCCATGCAGCCCGTGCCGGCGCTGGTGATGGCCTGGCGGTAGACATGGTCCTGCACGTCACCGGCGGCAAAGACGCCGGGCACGCTGGTCATGGTGGCCATGCCGGACAGGCCGGACTTCGTCACGATGTAACCGTCCTTCATTTCCAGCTGGCCTTTGAAAATGTCGGTGTTCGGGCTGTGGCCGATGGCGATGAAACAGCCCTTGACCGCCACGTCCTCGGTGGTGCCCGTCTGCACGCTTTTCAGGCGCACGCCGGTGACGCCGCTCGCATCGCCCAGCACCTCATCGAGCACGTTGAACAGCTTCAGCTCGATCCTGCCCTCGCGCACCTTGTCCATCAGCTTGTCGACCATGATGGGCTCGGCCCGGAAGCTGTCGCGGCGGTGCACCAGCGTGACCTTGCTGGCGATGTTCGAGAGGTAGAGGGCTTCTTCGACGGCGGTGTTGCCGCCGCCGACCACGGCCACTTCCTGGCCGCGGTAGAAGAAGCCGTCGCAGGTGGCGCAGCCGCTCACACCCTTGCCCATGAAGGCCTCCTCCGAGGGCAGGCCCAGGTACTTGGCGGAGGCGCCGGTGGCAATGATGAGTGCGTCACAGCTGTATTCGCCGCTGTCGCCCTTGAGCACGAAGGGGCGCTTGGAGAAGTCGACCGCGTTGATGTGGTCGAACACGATCTCGGTGTTGAAGCGTTCGGCGTGGGCCAGGAAGCGCTGCATCAGGTCCGGGCCCTGCACACCGTCCACGTCGGCGGGCCAGTTGTCCACCTCGGTGGTGGTCATGAGCTGGCCACCCTGGGCGATGCCGGTGATCAGCACCGGATTCAGGTTGGCGCGTGCGGCATACACCGCGGCGGTGTAACCCGCCGGTCCTGAGCCTAAAATGAGTACTTTGGCGTGCTTCATGGTGTGAGTCCCATGCCGATGGGCCGGGCTGTGATATAGAGTGGGTGGTTCGTTCTGGCTTTGGCGCCCAGTCATGGGCCGGCCAGGTCGATCCTGATTGTAAGTAGCGCCTTGCCGGACCGTTTCAAGTCAAAGGAATACACGCATGTCCATCCTCTCCAACCTGGATCTGATCCGTCGCGTTCCCTTGTTCTCGACCCTGACGCAGGCGCAGGCCGAGTCGGTGGCCGATGCGGTCGTCAAGCGACGGTTCAAGCGGGGCGAGGTGATCGTCGAGCAGGGCAAGAAGTCCAATTTCCTGGCCATCGTGCTGACCGGGCGGGCCCGGGTGGTCACCCAGGACAGCCGGGGACGAGAGGTCATTCTGGCCACCATGAACCCCGGTGACTACGTGGGCGAGATGAGCCTGATCGACAACCAGCCCCATTCGGCGTCGGTGCGCGCCGAGGTGCAGACCGACGTGCTGATCCTGGGCCGGGTGGAGTTTGCCCGCTGCCTGCCCGAGAACACCTCCATGGCCTATGCGGTCATGAAGGGACTGGTGCAACGCCTGCGCCACGCCGACCGCAAGATCGAATCGCTGGCCCTGATGGATGTTTACGGCCGCGTGGCGCGCGCGCTGCTGGAGTTCGCCCAGCCGGACCGGGAGGGGCAGCTGGTCATTCGTGACCGGGTCTCGCGTCAGGATGTGGCAAAGATGATTGGCGCCTCGCGCGAGATGGTCAGCCGGGTCATGAAGGACCTGGAGGAGCGGGGCTTCATCGAGACCACGGCCGATGGCAGCACCATCATCAAGGAGCGTCTGAATTCGCTGAGCTGACGCGGGGGTTGCCTGTCGGCATCACCGGCGGGTGCCGGTGCGGCCCAGGGCTTTTCATGGGGTAAGCTTGCCCTCGTCCGTTCCGAGGCCTATGACCTATTCCCTCAACACCCTCAATGCCGATCAGGCGCAGCCTTCACCCTCGGTGGTCTCGCGCTTCGCGCAGGAAATCACCCTGGTGCTCGGTGCCGCGCTGCTGGCCTTTGTCGTGCTGGCCCTGGTGAGCCACAGCGTGGCGGATCCGGCCTGGAGCACCACCGGAAACCGGGCCGAAGTCGGCAACTGGGGGGGGCGCCTGGGCGCCTGGCTGTCCGATGTGGCTTACTTCCTGTTCGGCTTCTCCGTCTGGTGGGCGGTCCTGGCCGGCCTGCGCAGCTGGCTTTCGGCACTGGCGCGATGGATCCGGGGGCAGCAGGGTGTGCTGGCCGGCGATGAATCACCGGTGCCCTTGCCGTACTGGCAGCGGCCCTGGGTGCGGCGCACCTTGTTCTGGCTGGGGCTGCTGGCGCTGGTGGCGGCCAGTGCCGTGCTGGAGTGGACCCGGCTGTACCGGTTGGACGCCTGGCTGCCGGGGCATGCCGGTGGCGTGCTGGGGCAGTGGCTGGGCCCGCTGGTCATGCGCTGGACCGGGTTCAATGGCTCGGCCTTGCTGATGATGGCCTTGCTGGTGCTGTGCCTGCCGGCCGTTTTCCGTTTCTCGTGGGGGCATCTGGCCGAACAGCTCGGAGGGCGACTCGACGCCTGGTACGAGGCGCGCCGCGAGAAGCGCGAGGCCGACGAAGACCTGCGCATCGGCGAACAGGCCGCCCGTGAGCGCGAAGAAGTGGTGAAGGTCGAGCGCGTCGAGATCGAGGAGCACCACCCGGTGCCGGTGCACATCGAACCCACGGTCACCGAGGTGCCGCGCAGCGAGCGGGTGGCCAAGGAGCGCCAGAAACCCCTGTTCACCGAACTGCCCGACAGCAAGCTGCCCCAGGTGGACCTGCTCGACAGCGCACCCGCTCACCAGGCGGGCGTGGACAGCCAGACGCTGGAGATGACCAGCCGCCTGATCGAGAAGAAGCTCAAGGACTTCGGCGTCGAGGTGCGGGTGGTGGCGGCGGCGCCGGGCCCGGTGATCACGCGCTACGAGATCGAGCCGGCCACCGGCGTCAAGGGCTCGCAGATCGTCAACCTCGGCCGCGACCTGGCGCGTTCGCTGTCGCTGGTGTCGATCCGGGTGATCGAGACCATCCCGGGCAAGAACCTGATGGCGCTGGAACTGCCCAACGCCAAGCGCCAGACCATCAAGCTCAGCGAGATCCTGGGTTCGCAGGTCTACAACGACGCCAGGAGCCTGCTGACCATGGGCCTGGGCAAGGACATCGCCGGCCTGCCGGTGGTGGCCGACCTGGCCAAGATGCCGCACTGCCTGGTGGCCGG
>CALMYH010000133.1 GCA_937873395.1 uncultured Burkholderiales bacterium | reverse complement strand
CCCGCCAAGAAAGGGAGGATCTCCCAGGTCCCTGCCGCCACCCCCCGGACGCCCCAGGACCGCCGAACCCCGCCTGGTCGAAGACCGCCCCGACGATGCCCCACTGGGCGTGGTGGCCGTGCGCGCGCTGTGCGACTTTGCGGCGCGCACCGGCGATCTGGACCTGCGCTTCACCCCTTCACCGAGCGGCAGCGAGGGCGTGGCCGGCCATAGCGAGGTGACGGCACGGCGAGATGCGGCTTACCAGCGTGAAGTGGCTCTGTCCAAGGTCTTTCAGGGACTGCGCGTGCAGGGCCGGGCCGACGGCTGGGACCCTGATGGACGACGACTGGAAGAAATCAAGACCCACCGCGGTGACCCGCAGCGCATCGGCGCCAACCAGCGTGCCCTGCACCGGGCGCAGGCCATGGTGTACGGCCACATGCTGTGCGCTCAGCTCGGGCTTGATGGGCTGGACGTGGTTATCGTCTACTTCAACATCGACACGCAGCAGGAGACGCCGCTGCCCCAGTGGCACAGCGCCACCGAGCTGCGCGAGCACTTCGAGGCCTTGTGCGCACGCTACCGCCGCTGGGCGCTGGCCGAGCGCGAGCACCGCGCAGCGCGCGACGCCCATCTGCGCAGCCTGCGCTTTCCGTTTGACAGCTGGCGCCAAGGCCAGCGCGAGCTGGCCGAAGCGGTGTACCGCACACACAGCGCCGGACGGGTGCTGATGGCGCAGGCGCCGACCGGCATCGGCAAGACCCTGGCCACGCTGTTTGCCGCACTCAAGGCCGCACCCGCCACGGACAAGGGCGTGGGCCAGGACAAGCTGTTCTACCTGACCGCCAAGACCACCGGCCGCCAGCTGGCGCTCGATGCGCTGCTGTGCCTGACCGAACAGGGAGCAGCACCGCTGCGCGTGCTGGAACGGTTGGCGCGCGACAAGGCCTGCGAACACCCGGACAAGGCCTGCCATGGCGAGAGCTGCCCGCTGGCGCGCGGCTTCTACGACCGGCTGCCGGCCGCGCGCGAATCGGCCGCGCGCGTGCGCTGGCTTGACAAGACGACGTTGCGCGAACAGGCGCTGGCGCATGACGTCTGCCCCTACTACCTGGGCCAGGAAATGCTGCGCTGGTGCGACGTGGCGGTGGGCGACGTGAACCACTTCTTCGACCACGGCGCCGCCTGGCATGCGCTGACCGAGGCCAACGACTGGCGCGTGAGCCTGCTGGTGGACGAGGCGCACAACCTCATCGAGCGCGCCCGCGCCATGCACGGCGCCACGCTGGAACCGGGGGCCTTCCAGGCCTTGCGCAAGGACGCACCGGCCGCACTGAAGAAGCCGCTGGACAAGCTGCAGCGCCGCTGGAGCGCGCTGGCGAAAACCCAGGCGCAGGACCATGAGGTGCTGTCCGATCTGCCGGGCGAATTCATCGCCACGCTGCAAGGCGTGTGCGCCGACATCGGCGATCACCTCGCGCAGCACCCCCAGGACGCCGTCGATGGTCCGCTGATGCGCTGGTGGTTCGACGCGCTGCACTTCCTCCGCGTGGCCGAATCGTTTGCCGACCACTCCTTTGTGGACCTCACGCGCGAAGCGCACAGCCGATCGCATCACCCGGTGCTTGCCATCCGCAACGTGGTGCCCGGGCCGCTGCTGCAATCGCGCTGGGGGGCGGCGCACGGTGTTACCTTGTTCTCCGCCACGCTGGCCCCCATGGACTACGTGGCCGACCTGCTCGGCCTGCCAGCAGACACACTGAGGCTGGACGTGCCCTCGCCCTTCCACCCCGCGCAACTGGCCGTACGCATCGCGCCACGCATCTCCACCCGCTGGGCTGACCGCCTCAAATCACTCGATGCGCTGGTGCAGGTGATGGCCACGCAATACCGCGCCGAGCCCGGCAACTACCTGGCGTTTTTCAGCAGCTTCGACTACCTGCAGCAGGCGCTGGACCGGCTGCAGCAGCGGCACGGCGACATCTCCGTGTGGGCGCAATCGCGCGGCATGGCCGAACCGGAACGCGAGGCCTTCCTGCAGCGCTTCACCGAAGACGGCGCGGGCATCGGCTTCGCGGTGCTGGGCGGGGCGTTCGGCGAAGGCATCGACCTGCCGGGTCGGCGCCTGATCGGCGCCTTTATCGCCACCCTGGGCCTGCCCCAGATCAATCCGGTCAACGAGCAGATGCGTGCTCGTCTGCAAACGCGCTTTGGTCGTGGCCATGACTACGCTTACCTGTTCCCAGGCCTGCAAAAGGTGGTGCAGGCCGCCGGGCGTGTGATCCGCACCGAGCAGGACCACGGCACGGTCTGGTTGCTGGACGACCGCTATGCCCGTGCCGAGGTGCGAAGGTGGCTTCCCGCGTGGTGGCAGGCAAAGGTGGAAGGATAGAAGTCCGGGCGCCTGCACATCAGGGCGTCAGCATGGCCCGGGAAACGGCCATGGCCTCGGCACGCTGGGGATTGAACCACCAGGAACTGCGCTGGCCCTGTGCCCACAGCCTGGCCTGATCGTTCTGGTGGGGCTGGAAGTGACGCTCGCTCACGCCACCGGCCAGCACGGCCTCGATCTTGTCAGGATCTCCGAAATCCACCACCAGTTGCATGGAGGTAAAGAACTTCACATCGAAAGGTGCCATGAAGTCATAGACACCGCGATTGAGGGTCTCGCCACCGCCGGACTTTTCCACAGAAAACCCCCCGACCCACTCCTGACCCAAGCCCTTTCGGCGCAAGGGACTCACAAAGGACAGCCGATGTGAGCGTCCCCACTGCCATTTCGATGGATCAGTCCCCTGCTGAGCCTCGATCAGTGCCCGGGCCCTGGGCGCAGCGGACCGAATGACATCGGTCAGCGTCTCCTGCCGGTCGGTGGTGCGCACATCGTCAAACCATGTCGCGTCCGGCGTCTCAAGCAGGGCGTCGAATCGTTGCTGCCAGAAATACCAGGTGGCGAGCATGTCGGCCGCCAATTCTTCGCCGAGCTCGTCGGTAAAGGTCCCCAGCGCGATTTCTCTGTACAGCGCCTGGTAGACCAGCGGGGCAGCATCCTCGGCACGGTCCACGCCGTCCCAGTCCTCCAGCACCGCCGCCAGATCGCCATGGGCCGGATCGTTTTTCAGGGCTTCCACGATCAGCGGCCGCAAGCCATCGCTCTGAAGGTTGCGGTCGTCGCGCATGAGTCGCCAGTGATCGTCCACCGTCATCTGGCTTGCGTCCGAAAGCACCTCGCTCATGCGCCGATAGCGGTAATCGGGTGCGACGTAATTGGTGTAGTACCAGGGGAAGTCGGCCGGTCGGGTATCGTGGTTGGCTGTACCGACCCAGGCGCGCGGCGGATCCACCATTCCGGGCATGCGATCTTTGGGGATGAAGCCGGTCCAGTCATCTGTGCCATCCGAAGGAGGGACGCGCGGGACGCTGCCATCGGCGCCAGCACGGATCGGAACCGCTCCGGTGGCACGATGACCGATGGCTCCGGCATCGTCGGCAAAGACGAAATTGAACATCATCAGGTCGATTTTCTGCACCTCGGCGTCGAACGATGCTGCGTCGGAAGCGGTCAGCAGACCCTCGATGCCCAGCTGTGGCGCATGCAACTCGGCACTGGTGGATCGAAGGACCAGCAGCTTGTCGCCCTTCGGGCCCAAGCCCGGATGGTCACTGACCACGGGACCGCGTCGCGTGTAGCGAACCGTCAGCGGATGCTCACGAACGCCACCAGGAGCGGCCTTGTCCTTGACACGAATCACCTCCCGGACCAGTTCAAACGGCCGGCTGACGCCGCCGTCCAGATAGCGTCCGGGGTCGGCAGGATCGAGCGTCTCGACATACAGGTCCTGCACGTCTCCATAGGCGTTGGTCACGCCGAAGGCGACATGCCTGGTGCGTCCGACGAGGATCCCGGGCACACCTGGCAGGGCCGCGCCCACAGCCTGGACACCGGGAGCGAACAACCCCACCGGATGCCACATGCCGGGCAGAATTCGATTGTCCAGGTGCGGGTCGTTGGCCAGCATGGCCTTGCCCGAAGCGCTGCGCGACGGACCAACGGCCCAGTTGTTGGAACCCAGCCCCTGATGGCTCAAGGTCTCGGGCACCACCAGCAGATCAGACCAGTCCAGATCAAGACGGGTGCTGACCACCGGAGCATCGGGTTCGATGCCTGAGCTTCCCGGCGCCCATTCGGGATTGCGGGTGAGGGGCAGCAGATCGACTGCCCGATCTTCGCCCAGACGATCGATCAACCTTTGCGCCACGACCTCTGCCTTGAGATTGGTCGCGTGCGAGTGATTGACAAAGTGCACCAGTGTGACCAGGTCCGTCACACTCCAGGGCTGCGGCCTGAGACCCGCAATCTTCAACTCGATCGGGTGATCGTGGGCGTGATCCCGCACAAAGGCATTGATCCCGTCCACATAAGGCTGGAGGTGGGCCCGAGTCGCTGCGCCGATGCGCTGTGCGTGGCGCTCCCCGTTGCGCTGGATGCCCAGCACGCGCATGCGAACATCGCTGGGCAGTGCGGCCTCACCGAAACTGGCCGCCAACTCGCCCCGCCAGGTGGCACGAAACAGCTCCATCTGCATCAACCGATGCTGGGCCGTCACGAAGCCCTGGGCACGAAACAGGTCGGGCACGTTCTCGGCAAAGATATAGGGCACTCCCGAGGCATCGCGCAGCACCCTGACCGGCGCCTCCAGCCCCTCAAGCCTGAGCTCACCGTCGACCTGCGCACGGCCCGACGAGCGAAGCGTCCAGTAAGCGGCAAGGGCCAGCACAAGGGCCAGCGCCACCAAACCGGTCAGCAGCCATTTCAAAGTCCTTTTCACTGCACGCCTCCTCTGCATCTGACGTGGCGGGCAACCGCCAGGGGGTCAGATTCTAGGCCCGGCCAATCGGCGGGATGGAGCCGCAAGCGACAGCGCATGGATGTCGTTGTCCGACAGAGTGCGGCACCAGGCCGAATCGGGTGGGCGCCAGCCGGCCATGACGGCTTTCAAGCGCGATGGCGAGGCCGAGGGGGTGCGGCCACGGATGGCCATCATGTCGACTCGGCGGTCACCGGGTCAGCCCCGCGTACAGCACCGGCAGTTTCTCCGGCAGGCGCTCCACCTTGTCCACCACCAGGTAGTTGCGCGCGCCGAAGATGCGGCTGACGTACTGGTCGGCGCGCGGGTCCAGGCTCATGCAGTAGGTGGTCACACCGTTACGACCCCCCTCTTCCACCGCTTTCTTCGTGTCCTGCCGCAGGTACTGCGGGTCGCGCACGTCCACGTCGGCCGGTTCACCATCAGTGATGAGCAAGAGCAGTTTCTTGCCGCTGCGTTGCGCCCTGAGCGCGGCGGTGGCGTGGCGGATCGCCGCGCCCATGCGGGTCGACAACTGCCCTTCCATGCCCGCCAGGCGCGCCTTGGCCAGGTCGTCGTAGGGCTGGTTGAAGTCCTTGAAGCGCCAGTAGTGCACGTCGTGCCGGCCGTCGGAGCAGAAGCCGTGAATCGCGAACGGGTCGCCCACCTTGTGGATCGCATCGGCCAGCAGCGCGCAGGCCGATCGCGTGAGGTCAAGCACCGTATGGTCCTGACCAGCCACCTTGTCATTGGTGGAGTGGGACAGGTCCAGCAGAACCAGCACCGAAATGTCGCGCGTCTTGCGCACGCTGCGCATCATGATGCGTGGGTCGGGCTGGCGGCCCATGCGCACATCGGTCAGCGATGCCAGCGCGGCATTCAGGTCGATCTCGTCGCCGTCCTCGAGCTTGCGGATGCGCTGCACGCCCTGCGGCTGCATCGCGTCCAGGATGTGTTTCATGCGGCCGACCAGGCGCTGTTGCTCGGCGAGGATGCCATCGATGAGGGCCGCGTCCCCGGCCTTGGGGCGGCGCTCCTGCACCGTGGCCCAGGCCGGGCGTTCGAGCTGGATCATGTGATCCCACTCCCCATAGTGCACCGGCGGCAGCACCGGCTCGCGGCCTTCGCTCTCGTTGAACGACACGCCCAGGTCTTCGTAGGGGAACAGCTCGGTGCCCAGCACCCAGATTTCCTGCGCGTCGTCACCCGCACCTTCCACCTCCAGTTCGTTGACAAACTCCATCAGATTGACCTGCTTGCGCACCTGCTTCGGTGGCTCGTGGCCAACGGCGATGGAACGCTCGAAGTCAAAGCCGTTGAAGGCCCAGAAGTAGCGGTTGTCGTCCCGGTAAGGCGCGACCTGCAAGTCCGTGCGTGGCTGGAAGGCGGGCCCCTGGGTCAGCTCACGGTAGCTGTGGGCCAGCTGCACACCCAGGTCCCAGGACACGTTGTTGTCATTCGGGTCGGCATGGATGCGCGGCATCGCTTCGGCCAGACAGGCACGACCTTGCTCGATCCAGGGATGGAGATCGACGTAGGCCGGGTCGATCAGCGCACGTGCCAGACGGCCCAGCCAGTGGCCTGCGGTCGAACAGGGCCCCGGCGTGGCCGTGTGGAGGTTGGCCCAGAGCGCTCGAAGACCCGGAAACCGAGCCAGCGTCAACGCCTCGACGCGCGCGTCCTCGAACAGGCCGATCAGCGCCATCTGCCAGGGACTGAGCGATTCCGCCGACATCGGCCGGCGTGTGAACATCACATGTGCGGCGGCGTGTGCGGCCGCCGCGCGGTACAACTCCGTCGCGTCCACGGTACCGGCATGGCCCTCGACCGCGTCGTACGCGTCGGGCAGGTGCAGAAAGAAGTCCTCGATGAACGGGCGGTAGCCTTCACGGGACTCGAAGTCGCCTGCCGTTGGTCGCATGTAAAAGTCGCGCCCCCAGAGCGCGCGCAAGTACATGTTGATGCGACGCTGCACATCGACCAGCAAGGTGCCCTTGCGCTCCTTCTGCAGCATGGCCTGCGACTCCTTGGACTGCAGGCCGAAGTAGGCGATCTGCTCCTCATAGTTGGTGCGGTGAGCCTGCGCGCCCCAGGTGGCCCAGCGGCGCAGGCCGCCGAGGGTGAGCTGGCCGAACAGAGTGTCGAGCTGGCCCAGCATGGGCCGCAGGCCGCGCGGCGCCTGCGCCACCAGGGTGTTGAGGAACTGCAGGTACTGCAGAAACAGCGCCCCGTCGCCAAGGCGGCGGGCCGCCGTGGGTGCGGTGGCCAGCACCAGCTCGATCACCGCGCCCGCGGTCCTGGAGGCCAGAGTGAGGGCTGTGGTGGCCAGTTCGCCCACCACGTCCTCACCCACCTCGCGCGCCACCTGTGGCGCGCTGTCAATCCAGGTGATGACCAGTTGGTCACCGCGACCCAGACCGCGCAGCGCGGCCGCCCCTTTGACGTAGTTGTCGATGCCACGGGCCGAAAACACCCTGGTGGCCTCCGGCCAGCTGTGCTCCAGCAGCTCGCGCGACGCGGGCGAGAGCGGGTCGGTCCACTCGGCGTGGTCCTGCAGGTGGACACTCATGACCCGTCAGAAGAAGATCGCGACGGCCGCGTCGAGGGCATCGCGCATGTCCGGATCGTCGGTGATCGGGCGCACCAGGGCCACGCGGCAGGCGGCCTGCGCGCCCACGCCTTTGGCGATCAGGCTGCCCGCATGGATCAGCATGCGGGTCGAGATGCCTTCGTCCAGGCCATGGCCCTTGAGGTTGCGGGCTCGCTCGGCAATGCCGACCAGCTTGCCGGCCACGTCGGCACCAACGCCGGACTCGTGGGCCACGATTTCGGTCTCGATGGCCTGTTCGGGGTAGTTGAAGTCCAGCGCGCCGAAGCGCTGTTTGGTGGACTGCTTCAGGTCCTTCATCAGGCTCTGGTAGCCCGGGTTGTAGGAGATGACGATCTGGAAGTCGGGGTCGGCCTTGACCAGCTCGCCCTTCTTTTCCAGCGGCAGCACGCGGCGGTTGTCGGTCAGCGGGTGGATGACCACCGTGGTGTCCTGCCGGGCTTCGACGACTTCGTCCAGGTAGCAGATGGCGCCGTGGCGTGCGGCCATGGCCAGCGGTCCGTCCTGCCAGCGGGTGCCGTTGGCATCCAGCAGGAAACGGCCGACCAGGTCACTGGCCGTCATGTCTTCGTTGCAGGCCACGGTGATCAGCGGCTTGCCGAGTCTCCAGGCCATGTATTCGACAAAGCGGGTTTTGCCGCAACCGGTGGGGCCCTTGAGCATCATGGGCATGCGCACCGAGTAGGCTGCCTCGTACAGCTCGACCTCGTCGGCAACGGGTCGGTAGTAGGGTTGCTGGGCGACGCGGTAGGCGTCGAGTTGATCGCACATGCTCGTCTCCGTTGCTTCGTTGGCCGGCACCGCGTGGTGCGGCGCGACCGACTCCGTTCGTGTCCCCCGCCGGCCGGTGGCCGGCTCCTCCTTCACCTCACTGCGCCGGTCACCCCGCACCACGCTCACGGGCGCGCGAAGAAAATCTCCATCGAGCATCCCGAGCGCGTGTCTCGGTCCAGAGATGCCGTGGAACTGGCTTCGCCAGGCCACTGGCATCGTCTCCCCTTCCAGGGGGGACGCCGCGCAGCGGCGCAGGGGGGTTACACCGTCTTCCCCCGGTAAATGACCATTGATGCCCCCTGCGACTGGCTGAAGTTGTCGTAACCGATCAGGCGCACGTGGTTGTCCGGGTTCGCCTTGTGGCAGGCCTCGCACTCGGCCAGGATGCGATCGATGTCGGTTTCGCCGAACATGGGCAACTTCCACATGTACCAGTACGAGTCCATCAGGTACTGGGGTTCGGTGTGTTCGATGGCCGGGTTCCAGCCTTTGCTGACGATGTACGCGACCTGTCGTCGGATCTCCTCGGGGCTCATGGCAGGCAGGTAGGAGAAGGTCTCGAACTTGCGGCTGGCGGGGTCGGAGAGGCGGCTGTGGTAGTCCTGCATGCTCATGGTGTGTGTCCTTTGCGTTGACGGGTGCGGGTTCACTTGTGGGCCAGATCCAGCTTGTCCACCGTATCGAACTCGAACTTGATTTCCTTCCAGGTCTCCATGGCAATGCTCAGTTCGGGCGAGTGCCTGGCGGCCTCGGTCAGCACGGCTTTGCCTTCCTTCTCCACGGCCACCCCTTCGTTGCGCGCCTTCACACAGGCCTCAAGCGCCACACGGTTGGCGGCGGCGCCCGCCGCGTTGCCCCAGGGGTGGCCCAGCGTGCCGCCACCGAACTGCAGCACCGAGTCGTCACCGAAGATGTTGACCAGCGCCGGCATGTGCCAGACATGGATACCGCCGGAAGCCACCGGCATGACACCGGGCATGGAGCCGAAGTCCTGGTCGAAGAAGATCCCGCGGCTGCGGTCTTCGCTGATGAAGCTGTCGCGCATGATGTCGATCCAGCCGAGGGTCGAGGCACGGTCGCCCTCCAGCTTGCCCACCACCGTGCCCGAGTGCAGGTGATCGCCACCGGAAAGGCGCAGCGCCTTGGTCAGGACGCGGAAGTGGATGCCGTGGTGCGGATTTCGGTCGATCACCGCGTGCATGGCCCGGTGGATGTGCAGCAGCACGCCGTTGTCGCGACACCAGTTGGCCAGGCCGGTGTTGGCGCAGAAGCCGCCGGTCAGGTAGTCGTGCATGATGATGGGCGCTCCGATCGACTTGGCGTATTCGGCGCGCTTGTACATCTCCTCCGGCGTCGGTGCGGTCACGTTCAGGTAGTGACCCTTGCGTTCGCCGGTTTCGCGCTCGGCTTTCTCGATGGCCTCCATCACGAAGTCGAAGCGCTGCTTCCAGCGCATGAAGGGCTGGGAGTTGACGTTCTCGTCGTCCTTGGTGAAGTCCAGTCCCCCTCGCAGGCATTCGTACACCGCGCGCCCGTAGTTCTTGGCCGACAGGCCCAGTTTGGGCTTGATGGTGCAGCCCAGCATGGGCCGCCCATACTTGTTCATGATGTCCCGCTCGACCTGGATGCCGTGGGGCGGTCCGCCGCAGGTCTTCACATAGGCAATCGGGAAACGCACGTCCTCCAGGCGCAGCGCACGCAAAGCCTTGAAGCCGAACACGTTGCCCACCAGCGAGGTGAATACATTGACCACCGAACCCTCTTCGAACAGGTCGATCGGGTAGGCGACAAAAGCATAGAAGCAAGTGTCGTCGCCGGGCACATCTTCGATGCGGTAGGCACGGCCCTTGTAGTAGTCGAGGTCGGTCAGCAGGTCGGTCCAGACCGTGGTCCAGGTGCCGGTGGACGACTCGGCGGCCACGGCGGCAGCCACTTCCTCGCGGTCCACGCCAGGCTGGGGCGTGATCTTGAAACAGGCCAGGATGTCGGTGTCCTTGGGCGTGTACTGGGGTTCCCAGTACGTGCTGCGGTATTCCTTGACACCGGCGTTGTAGGTCTTGGTGGCCATGCGGCGAGCTCCTTCTCGGGTGGTCGAGTGCGGTTTCCGGTTGCCCGAATCGCCGCGACTGCGGGCGTTCCGGCGTCTTCCTGGAAAGCATTGTTCACCGCTTATAGAATAAATAAAAGTAAAATGTTTTAACTGTTATGTTTTGCTTTCTCAAATTATTGGAAACCATTCATGTCCCTGCGCCATGCCACCCTGCATCAGCTGCGCATCTTCCAGGCCGTCGCCGACCACAGCAGCTTTGCCCGTGCGGCCGAGGCGCTGCACCTGTCCCCCCCCACGCTGTCGCTGCAGGTCAAGCAGCTGTCGGAAACGGTGGGGCAGCCGCTGTTCGAGCAACTGGGCAAGAAGATCTACCTGACCGCGGCGGGACGCACCCTGGCCGAGGCCTGCCGGGACATCGAATCGCGACTGGAGCAGCTGTCACAAGACCTGGCGGCCCTGCAGGGCGTGGAGCGTGGCAGCCTGAAACTGGCCATCCTCACCACGGTGAAATACACGGTGCCCAAGCTGCTGGGGGGCTTTTGCGCAGCCCACCCGGGCATCGACGTGGCCATGGTGGTCGGCAACCGCGAAAACCTGCTGCAGCGCCTGGCGGCCAACCAGGATGACCTCTACATCATGGGCCAGCCCCCCGAGCAGATGGACGTGGTCTGCGAAGACTTTGCCGACAACCCGCTGGTGCTGGTGGCGCCACCCAACCACCCGCTGGTGGGTCAGCAACACATTGCGCCGCGCCAACTGATGAACCAGCCCTTCATCTTCCGGGAGCCCGGTTCGGGCACCCGCCTGACCGCCGAGAAGTTCTTTGCCAGCCAGGGCGTGGTGCTGAAGAACCGGCTGGAGGTGGGCAGCAACGAGGCCATCAAGCAGACGGTGGCAGGGGGTCTGGGCCTCGCGGTGCTGTCGGCCACCACCGTGGTGGCCGAACTGGCGTTGGGCGAGCTGGTGCAGTTGGATGTGGAGGGCTTCCCGCTGATCCGCCGCTGGCACGTGGTCTACCCTCGTGGCAAGCGGCTGTCGCCGGCCGCGCTGGCCTTTAAGGAATGGCTGTACCGCCACCGTCCCTGATCGAGGCCAGACTGCCGGTCAGGCGAGATCGGGCCTCGCATTGGCGTCCGGCACCGGGTCCAGCGGTGAAGCCTGCACCCGGTCAATCCGACGACCGTCCAGCGCCAGGACCTGAAAGCGCCAACCTGAGCAGTCGACATGCTCATGCTCGGCCAGCAACTGCCCCGCCACCGTTTGCATCAGGCCGGCCACCGTGTTGTAGCGCCCCTTGTCCTCGTCGGGCAGTTGCTCGATCGACAGTCGGGTCTTGAGCTCGGCCACCGGCATCGCGCCATCAAGCCACCACGAGCCATCCTCACCGGGTGTCGCCCAGGCATCGACCGCGTCCTCCGGATGCAGCTCTCCGGTGATGGCCTCCAGCAGGTCCATCGGCGTCAGCAGGCCCTGCACAACCCCGTATTCGTCGACCACCATCACAATGCGGATCGAGCGCACCCGGAACTGCTCCAGCAGTTCCATGCCGGACAGGGTCTCGGGAACAAAGACCGCCGGCAGGGCATGTGGCTCGATCGGACCGGGCTCCACACCCGCCTGCAACTCGAGAAGCCGGGCCAGCGAAATGACACCGGTCACATGCTCCAGGCTGTCACGGCACACCGGGTACCACGAGTGCCCGAGCGAGCGGGCACGCAGGACCGCCTCGTCCACGGTGCTGGCCGCATCCAGCCATTCGACCTCGGAATGCGGCACCATGATGGACGTCAGCTGGCGCTCGTCGAGGTTGAACACGTTGCGAACCAGCCGATGTTCGTGGTGTTCGATGATGCCGGCATCCACGCCTTGCGCCAGGTGGGCCTGAAGCTCGGCCTCGGTCACGTCGCGCGGAACCTCCGGCGGTATGCGCAGCAGTCGAAGCACCAGGTTGGTCGACGCTTCGAGCAACCAGACAAAAGGCCTCGCACCCGCCGCCAGCAGCCGCACCGGACGCGCCATCCAGCTGGCAATGGCCTCCGGCGCGCTCTGTCCGATGCGCTTGGACACCAACTCACCGAAGACGATGGTCACATAGGTCACGCCGATGACGACCACGCCGGTGCCCAATGCACTGGAGAGTGTCGGACCCAGGCCCAGCGCCTCGAAACGGTGGCTCAGGCCCGAACCGAAAGCGTTCTCGCCCACGATGCCATTGAGCAGAGCAATCGTGGTGTTGCCCATCTGAATGGTGGAGAAGAACTGCGTAGGGTTGTCCTGCAGTTGCAGTACGGCCTGGGCGCCCTTGTTGCCCGACTGCGCCATCGCCTCGATGCGTACGCGGCGGCTGGAGACCACCGCGATCTCCGTCATCGAAAACACGCCACTGAGCAAGGTCAGGAAGGCGATCAGCAGTATGTCCATAATCTGAGCATGTCACTTTACCTGATTGGCGATGTCCAGGGCTGCGACGATGCCTTGGACCGCCTGCTGGCGCACATCGGTTTCTCCCCCAGCCGCGACACCCTCTATCTGCTGGGCGACCTCGTCAACCGTGGCCCGGCATCCCTGCAGGTCCTGCGCCGGCTGATGGCCCTGGAGGGCAGTGCGCACTGCCTGCTGGGCAACCACGACCTGCACCTGCTGGCCACCGCGCACGGTGTGCGCAAGCCGCACCGCAATGACACCCTGGGCGACATCCTGCGCGCGCCGGATCGACAGACGCTGCTCGATTGGGTCCGCACGCGGCCGCTGGCCCTGCAGGTCGACGGCTGGCTGCTGGTCCATGCGGGCGTGCTGCCCGCCTGGGATGTGGCCCAGACGCTGAGCCTGGCCCGCGAAGTGGAGCGGGAACTGCGCAGCGCCGACTGGGGCGTGTTTCTGCACAACATGTACGGCAACCGGCCCGACTCCTGGGACGACGGACTGCGCGGCTACGACCGCCTGCGCGTCATCGTCAACGCCCTGACCCGCCTGCGCTTCTGCTCGGTCGATGGTGTGATGGAGTTCGACACCAAGGACAGCGCCGCCGACGCGCCGGCCGGCTTCATGCCCTGGTTCGAAGTGCCCGGGCGACGGACCGCCGGTACGCCGGTGGCTTTCGGTCATTGGTCCACCCTGGGCTCCACCTCGCGCAGCGACGTCCTGCCGCTGGACACCGGTTGCGTCTGGGGCGGTTGCCTGACAGCGGCCCGCCTCGGCGCGGTGCCCGGGCAGACCGAACTGCTGTCGATCCACTGCCCGCAAGCGCAGCAGCCCGGCTGATTGCGGATCAGCCGGGCTGGGTTTCAGGCTGGGGATGCGCTTCCGGCGCAGCGGGCTTGAACAGCGCCGGGACTTTCTTGCGTGTCTTGATGTTGGGCGAAGCAACCCGCGAGGACGGGCGTTGCTGGGCCTGCTGCTCCCAGGCCGGCTTCACGTCGGCCGGCGTGCTGGGCTCGTAGGGCTTGTCGAACAAGGGGTCGGCCGGCGGACGCGGCGCGCGCGCCGGCCGGCGGTCTTCGCGCTCGCTGCGACCCTCACGGGCCGATCGCGCGGCGCGAATATCGCGCTGACCCTCGTCGTCCTGGGCTGCATCCTGGCGCCAGGCGCGCTGACCGTCGTTGAATCGGCCTGCCGGGCGCTTGTCGGCTTCCAGCTCCAGCGCCTCCAACTCGAACTTCTTGCCGATCAGCTTCTCGATGTCGGCCATCAGGCGGGTGTCGCGCGCATTCACGAAAGACACGGCCAGACCGGAGGCACCCGCACGCCCGGTGCGACCGATGCGGTGCACATAGTCCTCGGCGTTGAACGGGATGTCGAAGTTGAACACCGCCGGCACGTCCTTGATGTCCAGGCCACGCGCCGCCACGTCGGTACACACCAGCAAGTCCACCTGCCCCTGCTTGAAGGCATCCAGCGCTTTCAGGCGCTCGTCCTGGCTTTTGTCGCCGTGCAAGGCGGTGGTCTTCAGACCCTCGCGCTCCAGCGAACGCGCCAGCCGTGCGCAGCCGAGCTTGCTGTTGACGAACACGAAAGCCTGCGTGATGCCGCGCTCTTTCACCAGCTGCTTGAGCGTCTGGCGTTTGTCGTCGTCATCGACGCGGTAGAAATGCTGCTCCACCGTCGAGGCGGTGGCGTTGGAGCGCGCGACCTCGATGGTCACCGGGTCCTGCAGGTAGCTGCTGGCCAGGCGCTTGATCTCGGGCGAGAAGGTGGCCGAGAACAGCAGCGTGGTGCGCTGCTTGGGCAGGTAACTCAGGATACGCTGCAGGTCCGGCAGAAAACCGATGTCCAGCATGCGGTCGGCCTCGTCGAGCACCACATACTCGACCTGGTTGAGCACGCAGTTCTTGGCCTCGATGTGGTCCAGCAGGCGGCCCGGCGTGGCGACCAGCACCTCGACGCCCTTCTTGAGCTCCAGGGTCTGCGGCTTCATGTCCATGCCCCCGAACACCACCGTACTGCGCAGCTCGGTGTACTTGGCGTACAGCTTGACCTGCTCGGCCACCTGGTCGGCCAGCTCGCGCGTGGGCAGCAGTACCAGCGCCCGCACGGGGTGGCGCGCCGGCGAGGTGGACGCGTTCTCGTGCTTCATCATGCGCTGCAGCAGCGGCAGCGAGAACGCGGCCGTCTTGCCGGTGCCGGTCTGGGCCGCCCCCATCACGTCGCGCCCCTGAAGCACCACCGGAATGGCCTGCGCCTGGATCGGCGTCATGTTTTCATAGCCCATCTCGGCCACGGCGCGGGC
>CALMYH010000132.1 GCA_937873395.1 uncultured Burkholderiales bacterium | reverse complement strand
TCACCCACATCAGCAGCCGCGAACGCACCCAGGCCATGGCCAACGACCTGTTCGAGGTGGTAGGCAGCGGCCAGGTGCAGATCCGCATCGACCAGCGCTTTGCCCTGGCCGATGTGCGAAAGGCGCACGAAAGCCTGGAAGCCCGCGCCACCACGGGCTGCACCGTGCTGCTGCCCTGAACGGGGGGCTTCAGGCCGCGGCGGTCTGGCCCGGCACCACTGTGCGCAGGGCCTGTTCCAGGTGCGACACGGTGGCCTGCACGTCGTGCCACTTGTCCAAGCCGAACAGGCCGACGCGGAAGGTCCTGAAACCAGGACCCTCATCGCACTGCAGCGGCACGCCGGCAGCGGTCTGCAGGCCGGCCGCCAGAAACTTCTTGCTGTTCTGGATGTCGGGGTCGGTGGTGTGGCTGACCACCACACCCGGCGCCTGGAAACCGGGCGCGGCCACGCTCGGGAAGCCGTGCCGCTCCAGCAGGGACCGGACCGAACGCCCCAGCGCCATCTGCTCGTCGCGCACCCTGGCGTAACCGTAGGCTTCGGTCTCGGCCATGGTGTCACGCAGGCGTTGCAGCGCATCGGTCGGCAGGGTGGTGTGGTAGGCGTGGCCGCCCCCTTCATAGGTCTCCATGATCTGCAGCCACTTCTTCAGGTCCATGGCGAAGGTGGTGCTCTGGGTGGCTTCGATGGCCGCACGGGCCCGCTCGCTGAGCATCACCATGGCACAGCAGGGCGAGCTGCTCCAACCCTTTTGCGGCGCCGAGATCAGGATGTCCACGCCGGTGGCCTGCATGTCGACCCACATGGCACCGGAGGCGATGCAGTCGAGCACGAACAGGCCGCCCACAGCGTGCACCGCATCGGCCACCGCCTGCAGGTAGTCGTCGGGCAGGATCATGCCGGCCGCGGTCTCCACATGGGGTGCGAACACCAGGGCGGGCTTTTCTTTCGCGATGGCGGCCTTCACCTCGTCGATGGGGCAGGGCGCCCAGGGCGCCTGGGGATCGCTGCCCGTCGGCCGGGCCTTGAGGACCGTGTGGCTGGCCGGGATGGACCCCATGTCGAAGATCTGGGTCCAGCGGTAGCTGAACCAGCCGTTGCGGATGACCATGACATGTTTGCCGTGCGCAAACTGGCGCGCGACCGACTCCATGCCGAAGGTGCCGCTGCCGGGAACCAGCACGGCCGAGTGGGCGCCGTACACGCGTTTGAGCATGGCCGAAATGTCGGTCATCACGCCCTGGAAGCGCCGGGACATGTGGTTGAGCGCGCGGTCGGTGTAGACGACCGAAAACTCCAGCAGTCCGTCAGGGTCAATGTGGGGCAGCAGTCCGGGCATGGCGGGTCTCCGTCAACAGAAGTCCCGTTCAGGTTAGCACAGAGTCACTTGCTTTTGCGCACCCGCAGGATCTCGTCCAGGATGAGGGCCAGGGCACCGGCAGTGATGGCCATGTCGGCCACATTGAAGGCCGGGAAGTGCCCGCCCGGGAAGATGCCGGCCAGGAAGCGCCAGTGGAAGTCCAGGAAGTCGACCACATAGCCGTGCACCACGCGGTCGATCAGGTTGTTGCCGATGGCGCCGGCCAGGATGCAGGCCAGGGCGAAGGAAAACAGCTTCTGGTTGGCGTGGGAGCGCAGCATCCACAGCACGAAGATGACCACCGCCACACTCAGGCCGATGAAAAACCAGCGCTGCCAGCCCCCGGCATTGGCCAGGAAGGAAAAGGCGGCGCCGCTGTTGTGGACCCTGACCACGTTGAAGAAGCTCGTGACGTAGGTGCTGTCACCCAGCCGGTAATGGCCGATGATCAGCCACTTGGTCAGCTGGTCCAGCAGCACAATGCCGGCGGCCAGCGCCAGCCAGGGCCACATCGATGCCTTGCTTTTGGCCATCATGCCACCTGGCGGGTTTCGCCCGCACCCGTGCCGGCGGCTTCGGCCAGGTTGCCGACGCAGCGGCCGCACAGGGTCGGATGGTCGGCGTGGGTGCCGACGTCCTCGGCGTAGTGCCAGCAGCGCTCGCACTTGGTGGCGGTGCTCGGCGTGACGGTGATGGCCAGCTCGCTGCCGTCGACCACGGACACGGCCGAGGTGATGGTCACGAACTTCAGGTCGGCTCCCAGGGAGCGCAGCAGGGCGGCGTCGTCGGCGCCGGCCGTGATGGTCAGCGTGGCCTGCAGCGAAGCACCCACCTGGCCGGCGGCGCGCAGGTCTTCGATGGCCTTGTTGGCTGCATCGCGGATGGCGCGGATGCGCGACCACTTGGCCAGCAGCGCCTCGTTGGGCGAGGGCAGGGCACAGAAGGTTTCGAAAAAGATCGAGCCTTGGGTCTTGTCTTTGGCGAACACCGCCCAGGCTTCCTCTGCCGTGAAGCTGAGGATGGGCGCCATCCAGCGCAGCATGGCGTGGGTGATCTGGTGCAGCGCGGTCTGCGCCGAGCGACGGGCCAGGCTCTTGGGCGCGGTGGTGTAGAGCCGGTCCTTGAGCACGTCCAGGTAGAACGCCCCCAGGTCTTCCGAGCAGTAGACCTGCAGCTTGCTGACGACCGGGTGGAACTCGTAGGCGTCGAAGTGCTTCAGGATCTCGGCCTGCAGCTCGCTGGCACGGGCCAGGGCGTAGCGGTCGATCTCCAGCATCTGTTCCGGCGGCACGGCGTCGGTGGCCGGGTCGAAATCGACCGTGTTGGCCATCAGGAAGCGCAGCGTGTTGCGGATGCGGCGGTAGGCGTCGACCACACGGGCGAGGATCTTGTCGTCGATGTTCAGGTCGCCCGAGTAGTCGGTCGCGCCCACCCACAGGCGCACGATTTCGGCGCCGAGCTTGGTGGTCACCGACTGCGGCTCTACGGTGTTGCCCAGCGACTTGCTCATCTTGCGGCCCTGGCCATCGGTGGCAAAGCCGTGGGTCAGCAGGCCCTTGTAGGGCGCCCGGTCAAAGATGGCGCAGCCGAGCAGCAGCGAGCTGTGGAACCAGCCGCGGTGCTGGTCGTGGCCTTCCAGGTACAGATCGGCCTCGGGGCCCTGGGCGTGGCAGGCGCCATTGGGGTAGGCCTTGGCATGGCTGCCGCGCAGCACGTGCCAGAAGGTCGAACCGGAGTCGAACCAGACCTCCAGAATGTCGGTGCTCTTGGTGTACTTTGCCGCGTCTTCTGCGCCCAGGATCTCATCGGCGGTCACGCGGCTCCAGGCCTCGATGCCGCCTTTTTCGACGATGTCGGCCGCCTGGTCCAGGATGTCCATGGTGCGCGGGTGCAGCTCGCCCGAATCCTGGTGCAGGAAGAAGGGAACAGGCACGCCCCAGCTGCGCTGGCGCGAGATGCACCAGTCGGGCCGGTTGGCGATCATGTCGCGCAGGCGGGCCTTGCCGTTCTCGGGGTAGAAGTGCGTGTGGTCGATGGCGTCCAGTGCCAGCTGCCGCAGGGTCTTGGGCGCCTTGTCTTTTGTGAAGACGCCTTCGCCCTCGTCCATGCGCACGAACCACTGTGCGGCGGCGCGGTAGATGACCGGTGTCTTGTGGCGCCAGCAGTGCGGGTAGCTGTGGGTGATGCGCTCGGTGGCCATCAGGCGGCCGTGTTCGCGCAGCGTGTCGATGATGACCGGGCAGGCCTTCCAGATGTGCTGGCCGCCGAACAGGGGCAGCTCGTCGGTGTAAACCCCGTTGCCCTGCACCGGATTGAGGATGTCGTCGTAGGCCAGACCGTGGGCGACGCAACTGTTGAAGTCGTCCACACCATAGGCGGGCGAGGAGTGCACGATGCCGGTGCCGTCGCTGTCGCTGACGTACTCGGCCAGGTACAGCGGGCTCTTGCGGCGGTAGGCGTACTTGCCGCTGCCGCTGTCGATGTCGTGCAAGGGGTGGCGGAACACCTGGCCGCGCAGGGCTTCGCCCTTGGCGGTGGCCAGCACGTTCCCTTCCAGACCGAAGCGCGCCAGGCATTTTTCGACCAGGCTCTCGGCCAGCAGCAGCACGCCCTTGGGCGTGTCGACCAGCGCGTAGTCCAGATCCGGGTGTGCGTTGAGCGCCTGGTTGGCCGGGATGGTCCAGGCGGTGGTGGTCCAGATGACGGCAAAGGCCGACTTGCCGGCCGGCAAGGCGGCCAGACCGAAGGCCCGGGCCAGACCGGCCGCATCGTCGGTCTCGAAAGCCACGTCCAGGGTGTCGCTCTGCTTGTCTGCGTATTCGATCTCGAACTCGGCCAGCGAGGAGCCGCAGTCGAAACACCAGTACACCGGCTTGAGGCCGCGGTAGACGAAGCCGCGTTCGATCACCCGCTTGAAGGCGCGGATCTGCCCGGCCTCGTTGGCCGGATCCATGGTGCGGTAGGGGCGTTCCCAGTCGCCCAGCACGCCCAGGCGTTTGAAGTCCTCGCGCTGCTGGTCGATCTGTTCGGTGGCGTAGGCGCGGCTTTTGGCCTGCATGTCGTCGCGCGACAGGTTGCGGCCGTGCAGCTTCTCGATGGCGTTCTCGATCGGCAGGCCATGGCAGTCCCAGCCGGGGATGTACTGCGCGTCGAAGCCGGCCAGCTGGCGGCTCTTGACGATCATGTCCTTGAGCACCTTGTTCAGGGCGTGCCCGATGTGCAGCTTGCCGTTGGCATAGGGCGGGCCGTCGTGCAGCACAAACAGTGGAGCACCCTGGCGGGCGTCGCGCAGGCGCTGGTACAGGTCGCCCTCGTTCCATTGGGAAACCCAGCCCGGCTCGCGCTTGGGCAGATCGCCGCGCATGGGGAACGGGGTGTCGGGCATGTTCAGGGTGGCGCGGTAGGCGCCGCCCGAGCTGTCGTTCTTGGCCTCGGACTTGGCGGGGTGGGTCTTGTCGGACATGTGGGGACTCTCAGGGGGCTTCGACAGGCTCAGCCCGATCGGGAGAAGGGCAGGCGGAGGGAGGCTACCGTTCGCCCTGAGCCTGTCGAAGGGCGGCGACCGGAAGGGGCGCTCAGCCCTGAATTCGGTCGCGCGTGGTCTGCCGGCGCGTCTGGGTGTGCAGGGAGGCGAAGTAGGCACGCGCGTCGTCGCAGTCCTGGGCGATGCCCCGTGTCAGGGCATCCAGGCTGTCGTACTTGCGCTCGTCGTGCAGTTTGTGCAGCAGGTCCACTTGAATGATTTTACCGTAGGCCTCCCCGCCGGGCAGGTGCGTGCGCAGCCCGGCGGGCCATTGCAGGCAATGGGTTTCCAGCAGCACCCGCCCGCCGTTGACATCGTTGGGATCGATGGATGGTCGGACACCCAGGTTCGCCACACCTTCGAGCGGGGGATGATCCGTGGGCATCAGGCCGTGGACCTGCACGGCGAAGATGCCGCTGGCGGCCGGTTTCCAGTGCGAAAAGCGCAGGTTGAGGGTGCGAAAGCCGTCGCCGGCGCCCGGCGCGCTCTCCGACAGCTGGCGGCCGAGCTTGCGCCCGTGCAGCACGTGGCCGCTGACGCTGTAGGGGCGGCCGAGCAGGGCGGCCGCCTGGTCCATGTCACCGGCGGCCAGGGCTTCGCGCACTGCCGAGCTGGACACGCGCAGGCCGTGCACCTCGTAACTCTGCATGCGGGCCACGTCGAATCCCAGGCGCTGGCCGGCGGCGTCGAGCATGGCGTAATCGCCCGCGCGGCGGGCGCCGAAGCGGAAATCATCGCCCACCAGCACATACTTCACGCCCAGCGCATCGACCAGGATGTCGTCGATGAACGCTTCGGGTGCTTGCGAGGCCAGGCGCTCATTGAAAGGCAGGATCACGCACTGGTCCACCCCGCAGCGTTCCAGTTCCTGGAGCTTGTCGCGCAAGGTGGCGATGCGCGCCGGTGCCAGTTCGGGCTTGCGGTGCAGGGCGGCGAAAAAATCCCGTGGATGGGGCTCGAAAGTCATCACGCAGCTGGGCACACCGCGGTGCCGTGCCTCATTCTGCAGCAGGGCCAGCATGGCCTGATGACCCCGATGCACGCCGTCGAAGTTGCCGATCGTCAGTGCACAGCCGCCCGCAGGCCGCTGGCCCAGGGCGTTCTTCAGGTTCCGGATACCTCGGATGATCTTCATGGAAAGCAGGGGATCTGTCGCCGGCGCAGACGGCCCGGGTGGCCTGGCCGCCCGCACAAAGGGAGTCGGCCGCTTCGGTCTTTGCGTCGCGTTCAGGTGTTTGTCATTGAAGCACGCTATATTGACATATGAGGCGCCACCCCCGCCGCCGTGCGGTCGGTGACACCGAAGACAGTTTTCCGCTTGTTGATCAACGTGGAGGTGGGTCTTGAAGGTGTTGAAGTTGTCTGCGCAGGGGCTGCCCCAGTCCTGGATCAGCCTGGAAGAAGCGGTGTTGCACTACGCCGCCGACGAGGTGCGCTGGGAAATGGGTGCCCAGGTGGCCGTGTTCCGCGGGGGACACAACGCGGTCACCGGTCGCCAGTCGGTGATCGCCATCAACTCCATCATCGGCACCCAGGGCGTGCCCCGCATCAACCCCTTTGGCCTGCGCCCCACACTGAGCAACAGCAAGCTGTTTGCCCGGGACCGCTGCCTGTGCGCCTACTGCGGCGGGCACTTTCACGAAGACGATCTGACGCGCGAGCACATCATTCCGCTCGGCCAGCGCGGT
Organism: uncultured Burkholderiales bacterium; assembly: GCA_937873395.1. Classification (GTDB taxonomy): domain Bacteria; phylum Pseudomonadota; class Gammaproteobacteria; order Burkholderiales; family Burkholderiaceae_C; genus Hydrogenophaga. Next base: position 13,915 of record CALMYH010000132.1, on the reverse strand, counting down.
CAGGACGTCTGGATGAACGTGGTCACGGCCTGTCGTTCGTGCAACCACCGCAAGGGCAACCGTACCCCCGAGCAGGCCCACATGCCGCTGCTCTATGCACCGTATGTGCCCAGCCTGTGGGAGGACTTCATCCTGCGCAACCGCCGCATCCTGGCGGATCAGATGGAGTTTCTGATGGCCCACTTGCCCCGAACCTCCCGTTTGCACGCCTGAGCGGTTCGCCCCGCTGATCACCGGAACTGGGCCGATAGCCACCGGCTTATCGGCGTTTTGACCCCTGTCCGGCCCGATAGCATGGGCTCATGACCGCTGGCCGCTCCCTTCGCCTGCTGGTGGCCGACGACGACCCCTTGCAGCTGCGTGCGGCCGCTCGCCTGCTCAAGGCCCTCGGTCACTCCGGTGCACTGGCCCACCACGGTGGGGTGGCGCTGGAGTTGCTCGAGCGCCAGGTGTTCGATGTCGTGCTGCTGGACCTCAGGATGCCCGTGCTGGATGGCCTGGAGACCCTGGGCCGCATCCGACGGACCGATTCGCGCTTGCCCGTCGTGCTGGTCAGCGGCGACGACCTCAGCCGGGAATGGGATTACTACCAGCGGGCCGGCGCCAGTGCCTGCCTGGCCAAGCCGATGTCGCAGGACGCTCTGGAGCGCCTGCTGCAGCGCTGGATCTGACCGGGTGCCATCCGAAATGACCCTTCCTGCGGTGGTTCTGCTTCAGCGCAATGCCCGGCCGCTGGTGGCCGTGGGCGCGGTGCTGGTGTTGCTGTCCCTGTTGAGTTTGCTGGGAATCTGGGAGCACCTTGCCGAGGGTCGCAGCCTGGCGGTCGTCGCGCTTGTCTGTGGTTGTGCCGTGCTGCTGGCGAGCTTTCGACTGCGCACCCACGTGGGTGCCTGCCTGCAGGCGACCGACGCCCTGAATCAGCGGCTGCAGCTGTTGGCGGGTGTCTCCCGCCACGTGGGCAGTCCCATTCTCGTGACCGACAGCGACGGGCGGGCGGTCTGGGTCAACGAGGCCTTCGAGCGCGACACCGGCTACCGGTCGGCCGAGATGCTGGGCACGCGCCCCGGGCCCCGCTTTCGTTCACCCCATGCCGATCCGAAGGTGGTCGAGCAGGTCCGCCAGGCCCTGAAGACGCACAGCGATCTGGAGGTCGACCTGCTGCATCGATTCCGGGACGGGAAGGACCGCTGGGTACGGCTGATTCTGGCCGCGCAGAGGAACGAGGCACAGCGTTTCACCGGCTTTGTCGTGGTGATGGTGGATGTGGACCGCCAGGTGCGCATCCGCAACGCGTACCGCCAGACACTGCGCGATCAGGCGGCGTTGTTCAACGCCCTGGACGAATACACGATGATGGCCGAAGCGGATGCCGAAGGTCGCTTCACCCGGGTCAACCCGCGTTTTGCAACTGCCAGCGGATACGCCGAGGACGAGTTGATCGGCCAGACCATCGAGTCGCTGGCTTCGGATCGGCACCCGGCGTTTTTCTGGGGGCAGCTCTGGGAGCGGGTGCGAGCCGGTCGACCCTGGCAGGGCGAGCTGTGCCATCGCGGCAAGCAAGGGCAGCTGTTCTGGACCCAGGCGCTGATCACCCCCTTCACCGATGAACACGGTCAACTGGAGCGTCTGGTGATGATCCAGAGCGACGTGTCCGAACACCACCAGGCCCGGCGGGAGTTGAGCAAGAGCCAGTCCTTGCTGACCCGGACCAGCCGCCTGGCGGGTGTCGGGGGCTGGTACACCGACCCGGTGGGCCATGGGCTGCACATGACCCCCGAATGCCGCCGGCTGCTCGGGATCGACGACCTCAAGGCCCTGTCGCTGGGGGATTTGTGGCAGGTCTTCGATGCCGGTGCCCGGCTGACGGTGCGCCAGGCCTTGCGCGAGCTGGAGACGAATCTCCGGCCCGAGGTCAGCCTGGTGGTGCCGGTCAACCCGGTCACCGGAGCCACCGCCCGCTGGGTGAAGATGGTGGCGAGCCACGGCGAAACCGACGCCGACGGATCGGGCCGCACCGTCCGCCGCCTGATCGGCGCGGTACAGGACTACACGCCACAGGTGCTGGCCCAGCAACGCATTCGGGAAGAGCAGCGGATCATGCACAGTGCCGTGGATGCGGTGGGCGAGGCCTTTGCCCTGTTCGATGCCCAGGGACAACTGCTCTACTGCAACGACGAGCAGGCGGCCTGGCTGCCGGGCCACTCCCTGCGCCTGGGCATGCCCCACGCCGAGATGCTGCAGCTCATCGCCCGTCAGGGCATGTTCCAGGACGCCATCGGCCGTGAGGCCGATTGGGTGGACGAGGTGTTGGCGGCGCCACAACGCGGCGATCCCGACCGGATTCGCCAGACGGTGGACGGCCGCTGGATCCGGTTCGTCGATCGCATCACGGCCGACGGTCACCGCGTGGTGCTGCGCCACGACGTCACCGAGCTGCAGAGCGCGCTGGTGCGTGCCGACGCCGCCGTCGCCAGCAAGGAGCAGTTCCTGGCCAACATGAGCCACGAAATCCGCACGCCGCTCAATGCGGTGACCGGCATGCTCCAGCTGCTGGCGGACACCTCGCTGGACCCCCAGCAGTCGGTGATGGTGGAAAAGTCGCGACTGGCCGCCCGTTCCCTGCTGGGGGTGATCAACGATGTGCTGGATTTTTCCAAGATCAGTGCCGGCAAGATGGAACTGCACCCGGCACCGTTTCGCCTGGCCGACCTCCGGCGGGAGATCGAGGCCATTCTGGAGGGTGCACTGGCGCAACGCCGGCTGCAACTGGTGATCGAAGCCGACTCCTCCCTGCCGGAGGTGCTGACGGGGGATGCGGTGCGTCTGCGCCAGGTGCTCGTCAACCTCGGTGGCAATGCGATCAAGTTCACGGAACAGGGTCGCGTCACGCTGGGCTGGCAGCGCCTTGCCTGCACCGAATCGACGGTGCGCGTCCGCTTTTTTGTGCGTGACACTGGCATCGGCATTGCCCCCGAAAAGCAGGCGTCGGTCTTCGAGAGCTTTGCCCAGGAAGATGCGTCCACCCACCGGCGCTACGGTGGCTCCGGCCTGGGACTGACGATCAGCCGTTACCTGGTGGAGCGGATGGGGGGGCGCATTCAGCTCGAAAGCGAGCCAGGACGGGGCTCCCTGTTCTGGTTCGATATCGAGCTGCCGGTGGCCGCCGAGGCCAACCTGGCACCGCTGTCTCCGCCCACGCCAGCGGCGCTTCTGAGGCTCGATGGTGTGCGTGTGCTGCTGGTGGAAGACAACGAGCTCAACCAGGAGGTGGCCCGCTCGCTGCTGGCCAAGGTCGGCGCCCAGGTGACGCTGGCGGTCAATGGACTGCAGGCCATCGAGCGCCTGCGGGTGCAACCCCAGTCCTTCGATGTGGTCCTGATGGACATGCAGATGCCGGTGCTCGACGGGTTGCGGGCCACCGAGAGCATCCGCCGCGGGCTGGGGCTGGTCGATCTGCCGGTGGTGGCCATGACCGCCAACGCCACCGTGTCGGACCGGGATGCATGTTTCAAATCCGGCATGAACGCCCACATCGGCAAACCCTTCGACATCGGCGAGGTGGTGTCGGTGGTCCGGCAGCTGATGCGTACAGCCGGGCACGAGCCCTCCAGGGCATCGCCCCTCTCGGCCGGCGCGGACGGGGCAGGAGGGGCGGTGCTGGAGGACGCCGCCGCCCTGCGGCGTTTGGGCGGGGACGCCGACTTGCTGGTGCAGCTGCGTGCGCGCTTTGTGGATGCCGCCCAGGGACTGGTCCAGCAGGCCGACGCCCGCCTGGCCCGCGCCGAGTGGTCGGCGGTGGCCGACGCCATGCACCAGCTCAAGGCCAGCGCGGGTGTCATCGGAGCCCCGCGCCTGTCGCACGCGGCGGTGATGTGCGAAGACCACTTTCGTCGGGACGTTCAGCCCTTCCCGGCGGCCCGCGGCAAGGATATGCTGGACCAGGTCCGATGGGATCTGGCCAACGTGGTGGCGCAACTGTCCGTGGCCCCACCGGCGTCGGGACCTGGGGCAGCGAGGCCGACCGGCAAGGGTGTCGACGGACCGGCGATGGGCGCCGCCCTGGAGGCGCTGAAGGCGTTGCAGCCTTTGCTGGTGTCGGCCGACATGGAAGCCATCGACGAATACGACCGGTGGCGACAGACCCATGCCGTGGCGCGCGACCCCCGGTTTTCCCAATTCAACGACTGCATCGAACGGATGGACCTGATCGCGGCGGCCGACGAATGTGCCCGCTTGCTGAGCGCCTCCGATCACACGATCCGATCGCCCGAATGAGCCGGTCAAACCGGTGCTGTTCCGGGCTTGCCCGATTCAAGTGCACCGGACAATTGGCCGAAGTAAGCCTCAGTCCGACGGATCCTGAATCTGGCCGGGGTTTGCATGTGTAACAGGAGCGATGATGAGGAAGAATTTGCCGGTCACCAACCAGGCCTACGACTTTCCGCCGGATCAGACCCTCATTTCGGTGCCCGACCTCAGGGGCCGTACCACCTACTGCAACGCCAATTTTGTGGGGGTCAGCGGCTACCCCCGTGAAGAGCTGATGGGCCAGCCGCACAACCTGGTGCGGCACCCGGACATGCCACAGGAAGCGTTTCGCGACATGTGGGACACGATCGAGAGTGGCTATCCCTGGACGGCGCTCGTGAAGAACCGCCGCAAGAACGGCGACCACTACTGGGTGCGTGCGAACGCCACACCGGTGCGCAGCGGCGCCCGGATCGTGGGTTACCTGTCGGTGCGCAGCAAACCGGCGGCCGATGAAGTCGAAGCGGCAGAAGCCCTGTATGCCAGCATGCGGGCGCAGGAGGAATCCGGCCGTCTCGTGTACCGCCTGCACCGCGGCGAACTGATCCGCCAAGGCGCCCTCGGCACGCTCGGCCGGCTGCTGCGACCCGGGCTGCGCGGGCAGCTGGTCCTGCTGAGCGTTTTGGCCGCTTCGGGTCCGCTGGTGGGTGCCTGGCTGGGTGCGTCGCCTGTGTGGCTGCTGCTGGCCAGCGGACTGTCGGTGGGGCTGGCCTCATGGCTGGCCACCAGTCTGACCCTGCGTCCCTTGCACGAGGTGGTTCAGACCGCCAACCAGGTGGCCAGTGGCGACCTGACCGCGCTGGTCAAGGTCGATGGACGGGGCGAGATCCGTCAGCTGCAACTGGCCCTGGCCCAGCTGGTGGTCTCGGTGCGCACCGTGGTCAGGGACGTGCGGCACGAGGTGGCCAACCTGCGCGGTGCCACCCAGGAGATCGCGGCGGGCAATCAGGACATGTCGGCCCGCACCGAATCGCAGGCCACCAGCCTGGAGCAGACCGCGTCTTCGATGGAAGAGATCAACGGCACCACGCAACAGACCACCCAGCTGGCACAGGACGGCGCCCAGGCGGCTCGCGAAACCTCCGGAGTGGCCCGGCGCAGCAACGAGGCCGTCCTGGCCGTGTCACAGACCATGCAGGAGATCGCCGAGTCCTCCGGCCGCATCGGGGACATCATCCAGGTCATCGAAGGCGTGGCCTTCCAGACCAACATCCTCGCGCTCAACGCCGCAGTGGAGGCCGCGCGGGCCGGGGAGCAGGGGCGGGGGTTTGCGGTGGTGGCGGCCGAGGTGAGGGCCTTGGCCCAACGGACCACCGCCGCGGCCAAGGAAATCCGTTCCCTCATCGAGGAATCGCGCGAGCGGGTGGATGCGGGCGCTTCGCGCACGGCCGATGCCCGCACCCGCATGGACGAGGCCATGCACTCGGTCGACCGGGTGGCGCAGGTGCTCGAGAGCATCAGCCATGCCACCGGTGAGCAGTCCACCGGTGTCGCCAAGATCAGCCATTCCCTGGTTGATCTGGACGGCATTACCCAGCAGAACGCCGCCATGGTCGAGCAGCTGGCGGCGGCCGCTCAGTCGCTCAACCACCAGGTGCAGCAGGTTCATGACTCCATCCGGGTGTTCCGCCTGACCGACGCCGATGTCACCCTGGCCGAGGTCGATGCCGTGACCTTGCGCAAGGAGTCGAAACAGATGGTGTCAGACGATCGCCTGGACACGGCCCAGGCCTTGCAGGAGCACCAGCAGTACACGGTCGATCTGCGCAACGCCGTGCTGCGCAAGCTCACCCTCGACGCGGACCGGTTCGGCCGCACCGACTGTTGCCACCTGGGCGCCTGGATCGGCGGTGCGGGTGGCCAGCGCCACGCGCACACGCCCGCCTTCCGGGAGATGGTTCGACACCACCAGGCTGTGCACGACCAGGCCCAGCGGGTGTGTCAGGCCCTCAATGACCGGAACTATCCCCAGGCGCAGGCCTTGCTGGAGGCAGGACACATCCAGCAGTCCACCCGCTCCATGATGGGGGTGCTGAAGAAACTGGCCGGGGAGTGAATCCCGGCCCGGCGCGGGTGCTTCAGGCGAAAACGCCCGCGGTGTCTTCCATGCGCGCCGACACCTCGCCCAGGTGGTGCAGGGTGTCGCCGAAAACCATTTCCATCTGGGTCAGCTTCTTGAAATAGTGGCTGACAATGTACTCGTCGGTCACGCCGATGCCCCCGTGCAGTTGCACCGCCTGCTGCCCCACAAAGCGCATGCTCTGGCCCAACTGAACCTTGGCGCGGGCCAGGGCGCGGCGGCGTTCCGGCGCCGGGGCATTGAGCTTGAGGCTGGCGTAGTAGCTCATCGAGCGCGCCAGCTCCAGCTGCATCTTCATGTCGGCCACCCGGTGCCGAAGGGCCTGGAAGCTGGCAATGGCCACGCCGAACTGCTTGCGGGTGTTCATGTAATCGACCGTGATCGCCAGCGTCTTGTCCATCACGCCCACCGCTTCGGCGCAGGTCGCGGCAATGCCGATGTCGACCGCGTGTTCCAGCGCCGCCAGGCCATCGGCGGTGACCAGGCGGGCCGGGGTCTGCTGCAGCACGAGTTCCGCGGACCGGCTGCCGTCCTGCGTCAGGTAGCCTCGCGCAGACACACCGGCCGCCGAGCGTTCCACCAGATACAGCCCCATCTGGCCGCCGGCCATGGCCGGTACCAGGAACGCATCGGCCCGATCACCCACCGGCACGATGCTCTTGGCACCGGTGAGCCGGCAGTCGTCGCCGCTGCCTTCGGCGGTGGTCTTGCAGGCATCCAGGCGGTAGCGCGCGCCGCGTTCCTGGTGCGCCAGCACCACCACCGCTTCGCCCGAGGCGATCTTCGGCAGCCAGTCGGCCTTGAGTCCGGCGCTGGCGTAGCCGCCCAGCACCGCACCCGCGATCAGCGTCTGGGCCAGCGGCTCCAGCACGATGCCACGCCCCAGCTCTTCCATCACCACCATGCCCTCGACCGGGCCCATGCCCAGGCCACCGTCGTCTTCGGTGATGTACAGACCCGTCAGGCCCAGCTCGGCCAGTTCGCCGTAGGCCGCGCGGTCGAAGCCGCCCGCGGCCACGATGGCGCGGCGGCGCTCGAAGTCATAGCCCTTGTCGACCCACTTGCGCACCGCGTCGCGCAGCTGTTCCTGGTCGTCGGAAAAATCGAAATCCATGTTTATCTCCGTGTGTTCTGCGTGGATCGAACCGCTCAGCCCAGAACGGTCTGCGCCACGATGCCGCGCTGCACCTCGTTGGAGCCACCATAGATGGTGGTCTTGCGCATGTTGAAATAGGTCGATGCCAATGGCGCATTGCCCGGCACGCCGCCCGGGAAGTCGCCCTGCCAGCCTGCCTCCATGGCCTCCTCGATGAAGGGCAGGGCAAAAGGCCCGGCCGCCAGCATCATGAGTTCGCTGTATCGCTGCTGGATCTCGCTGCCCTTGATCTTGAGCAGGCCGGCAATGTCCAGCGACTGCTTGCCCGAGCGCTCGGCCGACAGCACGCGCAGCACCAGCATTTCCAGCGCCACGATGTCCACCTCCAGCAGCGCGATCTGGTCGCGAAAGCGCGGGTCGTCCCACACCCCTTCTGCCTTGGCAATGCGCTTGAGGCGTTCGAGTTCGCGCTTGGCCCGGTTGACGTCGGCGATGTTGGTGCGTTCGTGGGCCAGCAGGTGCTTGGCATAGGTCCAGCCCTTGTTCTCCTCGCCGATCAGGTTCTCGGCCGGCACCTCGACGTTGTCGAACCAGACCTCGTTGACCTCGCACTCGCCGTCCAGCAGCTTGATCGGGCGCACGGTCACGCCGGGCGATTTCATGTCGATCAGCAGAAAGCTGATGCCGGTCTGGGGCTTGCCCTCGGTCGAGGTGCGCACCAGGCAGAAAATCCATTCGCCGTACTGGCCCAGGGTGGTCCAGGTCTTCTGGCCGTTGACGATGTACTTGTCACCCTGGCGTTCGGCGCGCGTCTTGAGCGAAGCCAGGTCGGAGCCGGCGCCCGGTTCGCTGTAGCCCTGGCTCCACCAGACTTCGCCGCTGGCGATGCCGGGCAGGAAGCGCTGTTGCTGCTCGGCGTTGCCGAAGGCCATGATGACAGGCGCCACCATCACCGGGCCGAAAGGCACGATGCGGGGCGCGCCCGCCAGCGCGCATTCCTCTTCGAACAGGTGTTTCTGCACCGCGTTCCAGCCCGGGCCGCCGAACTGCTGGGGCCAGCCATAACCCAGCCAGCCCTTCTTGCCCAGGATCTTTGCCCAGCGTTGCATGTCGTCGCGGCTCAGGCGCAGCGCGTTGTGCACCTTGTGGCTGATGTCGGCGGGCAGGTTCTCCCTGACCCAGGATCGGATTTCCTCGCGGAAAGCCTGCTCTTCGGGCGTGAATGCCAGATCCATGCGTGTCTCCGTGTGTGGCCGTCTGCGGTCTGTGCTTCAGGCCGGGTAACTCTAACAGTCGGTGTCCTTCTGGCAGTTTCGCACGACCGTTCGATTCTGGGCTGTCCGCACCGCGACAAACCCGACGGACCGCTCAGGCTCCCAGTTCCCTGAGGGTCTTCTCCAGCTGTTCCACGCGGGCCTCCAGCTGGGCCACCCGCTCGGCCAGCGCCGTGTCCACGCCAGGAACCGCAGGGCTTGGCGAACACGACTCTGGCACCTCGACGGCACCGCACAGCAGGTGCGCCCAGCGTGCCTCGCGCGCGCCGGGTGCCTTGGGGAGCAAGACCACCAGCGGACCGCCTTTTTCGTCGCTGCGTTCGGCCAGCTCTTCCAGGAAGGCCTCGACCGAGGCGATGTCCAGAAACTTGTACCAGCGGTCCGCGTTGATGCGCAGTTCGCCGGCCGTCTGTGGCCCGCGCAGCATCAGCAGGCCCAGCAGCACGGCCGATTGCTCGGGCACGCCGACGGCCCGCTGGAAATTGTGTTCGTAGCGGGTCACGCGCGAGCCGCTGGACTCGATGACGAGGCTGGTCTCGCGCAGGGTGTCGATGGCTGCGCTGATGTCGGCCTCGCTCAGATTCATCACCGGGTCGCGGCTGGACTTCTGGTTGCAGCCGCTGTGCAGGCTGTTGAGGGTGAGCGGGTAGCTGTCGGGGACGGTGCGGGCCTTCTCCATGAGCGTGGCGAGGACGCGGGCCTGCGCCGGACTCAGGGGCCGTTGACGGAAGTCGTGGTTCATTACACTTGGCAGGTTGTGACCGAAAAGAACATTGTCATCCTGATTTCCGGCGGCGGCTCGAACATGGCCGCGATTGCCGATGCGGCCCGCCGTGGCCAGTGGGAACACCGCCACGGCGCACGCGTGACCGCCGTCATCAGCAACCGGCCTGGTGCCCGTGGTCTGGTGCTGGCCCGCGAGCGTGGCATCGCCACCGGTGTGGTCGACCACACGGCCTTCGACGGCCGGGAGGCCTTCGACGCCGCCCTGATGGCCGAGATCGACCGGTACCGCCCGGCCCTGGTGGTGCTGGCCGGTTTCATGCGCATCCTCACACCGGACTTCGTGCGCCACTACGAAGGTCGGCTGGTGAACATCCATCCCAGCCTGCTGCCGGCTTTCCCGGGCCTGCACACCCACGGGCGCGCCATCGAGGCCGGGTGCCGAGTGGCCGGCTGCACCGTGCACCGGGTCACCAGCGAACTCGACCATGGCGAATACCTGGAACAGGCGGTGGTGCCGGTGCTGCCCGGCGACACACCCGAATCGTTGGCCGAGCGGGTGCTCAGCCAGGAACACCTGGTCTACCCGAAGGCCATCGAGCGTCTGGTCGCCGATTGACCGGCCTCAGCCCTTGAGCGCCAGGTAGGCGCCGCCGCCGAGCAGCACCAGGCCCACGGTGGCCCAGCCCAGGCGGTCGATGTGCTTGTGCAGTTCGGCTTCCATTCGGGCGCCGCCCCAGCGCATCAGAGCGGCGACCAGAAAGAAGCGCGCCCCGCGCCCCACCACCGACGCGGCCACAAAAGGCAGCAGCGCCATGGACAGGACACCGGCGGCAATGGTGAACACCTTGTAGGGAATGGGGGAGAAACCTGCGATGAACACGGCCAGCACCCCCCATTGGCCAAACCATTCCAGCGCCCGCTGGTAGCCCGCCCAGTAGCGGGGCTGTTCCTGCAGCCAGGGTTCGATCATGCCGAAGGCATACAGGCCGATGAAGTAGCCCAGGACACCCCCGAGCACCGAGGTGATTGTGGTGATCCAGGCGAACCGCCAGGCGCGGTCGGGCCGGGCCAGGCACATCGGCGCCAGCATCACATCGGGCGGAATCGGAAAAAAGGACGATTCGGCAAAGCTCAGTCCACCCAGGTACCAGGGCGCGTGGCGGTGGCGTGCCCAGCGCATGGCGCGCTCGTACAGGGGGGCGAAGAGCTTCATGAGGTGTCTGTGAAAAAAGTCAGACGCCCTGGTGGAACACCAGTCCGGCGTGCTCGCGCATGGCGTGGAACCGGATCTTGGGCCAGTTGGATTCCACCGCCCGCAGGGTGGCCGCGTGATCCAGCAGAATGGTCGGCGCGTCGACAGCGTCCAGGGCCACACGGTGGGCGTTGGCGTCGATGAAGCGCTTGAGCTCCTGCTCGCCGCCGTCCTCGGGCGCGCAGGTCACCCAGCGCGCCACGTGGTAGTTGCTGGGCATGATGCGCGCCTTGACGCCGTACTCGGCCTGCAGGCGGTGCTGCACCACCTCGAACTGCAGCTGGCCGACGGCGCCCAGCAGCAGCACCGTGCCCGCCACCGGGCGGAACACCTGGATCGCGCCTTCCTCGCCCAGCTGGGTCAGGCCGGCGCGCAGCTGCTTGGTCTTGAGCGGGTCGGCCACTTCCACGCTGCGGATGATTTCGGGGGCAAAGAAGGGCAGGCCGGTGAACTGCAGGCTCTCGCCCTCGGTCAGGGTGTCGCCCAGCTGCAGCACCCCGTGGTTGGGAATGCCGATGATGTCGCCGGCAAAGGCCTCGTCCAGCAGCTCGCGCCGCTGGGACAGAAAGCTCACCACCGTGTTCGGCCGCAGTTCCTTGCCGCTGCGCACCACCTTCAGGCGCATGCCGCGCTCGAAATGGCCGCTGGCACAGCGCACGAAGGCGATGCGGTCGCGGTGCGCCGGGTCCATGTTGGCCTGGATCTTGAACACCACGCCGCTGAACTTGGACTCGGTCGGTTCGACCGTGCGCTGAATGGCGGCCTTGGCACCGGGTGACGGGGCCAGGTCCACCAGCGCATCCAGCACCTCGCGCACACCGAAGTTGTTGACCGCTGAGCCAAACAGCATGGGAGTCTGCTGTCCGTTCAGGAAGGCGCTCTTGTCGAAGGCCGGCGAGGCGCCTTCGACCAGCTCCAGCTCGTCCTTGGCCTGCGTCCACTCCATGCCGAAGCGCTTCTCGCTCTCGGGGTTGTCCAGGCCGGCCAGCACCTCCTCGTCGCCGCCTCGCCGGTCTTCACCCGGCGTGAACACCCGCATCTGGTCTTCCCGCCGGTCGTACACGCCGCGGAAGGTCTTGCCCATGCCCACCGGCCAGGTGAAGGGCACCACCGTCATGCCCAGCTCGCGCTCGATCTCGTCCATCAGGTCCAGCGGGGCCTTGACCTCGCGGTCCATCTTGTTGACGAAGGTCAGGATGGGCGTGTTGCGCGCGCGGCAGACCTGCAGCAGGCGGCGGGTCTGCGGCTCCACGCCGTTACCGGCGTCGATCACCATGAGCGCCGCGTCCACGGCGGTGAGCACGCGGTAGGTGTCTTCCGAGAAGTCCTGGTGGCCCGGGGTGTCCAGCAGGTTGATGACGCAGTCGCGGTACTCCATCTGCATCACCGACGAGGCCACCGAGATGCCGCGTTGTTTCTCGATCTCCATCCAGTCCGAGGTCGCGTGGCGCGCGGCCTTGCGCGCCTTGACCGAGCCGGCGATGTTGATGGCGCCCGAGAACAGCAGCAGCTTCTCGGTCAGCGTGGTCTTTCCCGCGTCGGGGTGCGAAATGATGGCAAAAGTGCGGCGGCGCTGCACCTGTTGGGCGATGTCGGACATAACCCTTGATTATCGCTGGTGGGACAATACCGACATGCATCCCAAAGCCCTGCTGGACGAATCGGCCAGCCTCATCGAAAAAGTCTTCAGGTTCGACCATCCGGCCGACGCCGTCGTGGCGCGGCATTTTCGCGAGAACAAGTCGCTGGGCCCACGTGAGCGGGCCACCCTGTCCGACACCGTTTACGCCGTGTTGCGCGAACGCCTGCGCCTGGAGTGGCTGGCGCGTTCGGGCAGTGGCTCGAAATGGCGCCGGCTGGCCATTCTGGGTTTTCCCGGCGACCGCGACTTCCTCAAGAGTGCGCTGACCGAGGCGGAGAAGGCCTGGCTGGACGCCTGCGCCAAGGTGTCCGACGCCGACCTGATGGCCCCGCACCGCCACAACCTGCCCGAGTGGCTGGCCCAGGCCCTGCGCGAGCAGGTGGGCGGCGAATTCGATGCCCTGGTGGCCAGCCTCAACCAGCCGGCGTCGCTGGACCTGCGGGTCAACACCCTCAAGGCCAAGCGGGAGCCGGTCCTTGCCCAGTTGCGTGCGGCAGGGCTGCAGGCCGAACCCACGCCCCATTCGCCGCTGGGCATCCGCCTGCAGGGCAAGCCCTCACTGGCGAAGGTGCCTGCTTTCGTGTCCGGCGAGGTCGAGGTGCAGGACGAAGGCTCCCAGCTGCTGGCCCTGCTGCTGGACGCCAAGCGGGGCGAGATGGTGGTGGACTTCTGTGCCGGTGCCGGTGGCAAGACCCTGGCCATCGGTGCGGCCATGCGCAACAGCGGCCGGCTCTATGCCTTCGACACCTCGGCCCACCGGCTGGACGCCATCAAGCCCCGCCTGGCCCGCAGCGGACTTTCCAATGTGCATCCGGTCGCCATTGCCCACGAACGCGACGAGCGCATCAAGCGCCTGGCCGGCAAGATCGACCGGGTGCTGGTCGACGCCCCCTGCTCCGGTCTGGGCACGCTGCGGCGCAGCCCGGACCTGAAATGGCGCCAGACACCCGAAACGGTGGCCACCCAGGCCGGGCTGCAGCAGCGCATCCTGGCCAGTGCGGCCCGCCTGGTCAAGCCGGGAGGCCGTCTGGTCTATGCCACCTGCAGCCTGCTGCGGCAGGAAAACGAGGCCGTGGCCGAAGCGTTCACCCGGGACCAGGCCGATTTTGAGGTTTTGCCGGCGCTGGAGCTGCTGGGGTCTGCCCAGGCGGGCCTCCCGGACACGCTGGTGTCGGGAGAGGGTGGCCGTTTCCTGCGCCTGTGGCCGCACCGTCACGCGACCGACGGCTTTTTTGCCGCCATCTGGCGCAAAAGGTCTTGATCAGGCGGCAAAAGCCCTGATCTGGATCAGTAATCTCCGCATTTCGGCGTTATCCAGCCATGGAAGCCCTTGGTGAAAAGGGCGCCAGGCCGGTAAAATCGAGCCAACAAGCCCAGTCAGACGGGTGTTCGGTCTGACACGTCCGTTTCCCGGCCAGAGTGCCGGGTGGTTTTCTCTCGCTTAGGAACTGAATGAATACCTCCGATACCGTCATCCCCACCCTGTGGGACGGTCTGGTCCGCTTCCTGGACCAGGGCCTCACCGGCGCCAGCTGGT
>CALMYH010000131.1 GCA_937873395.1 uncultured Burkholderiales bacterium | reverse complement strand
GCGGCGGCCACCATGGCGTTGGTGATGCCGGTCAGCTGCGTGATGAAGGCCGGGATGTGCACCCCGGTGTTCATCAGGCTCTGGAACCGGTCGACCACCCGGCCGCCCTCGGTCATGACGATGGCGACCTCGGTGGCCCGGTCACCCAGGCCCGGCGAGGTGCCGGTGGTTTCGAAGTCGATGACGGCGATGGCGTCTTGGGCAGGCATGCCCGATTGTAGAAAGCGGGGACGTACCGTTTGTCTGCCGTCGGACCGACTGACGTAAGCTTGCGGTATCTGTTGTTGCCAGACCCATGACCATGCGCGCTTTTACCTGCTGCCGTGCTCTGCTGATCGGACTCGGGCTTCTGCTTTTAGGGTGGGGGCCGCAGTTGGCCTGGTCCCGCAGCGATGTAGCGGCACCGGCCCAGCTCCGCTGGCTGCAGCGTGACATTGCCACCCTGCGGGCACCGCTGGCCGGCGCCACACCGCAGGAGCGGGTGGACCGCGCGCTGGAGCGCATCCGGGCGCTGCCGGTGGCGGCCATGGACGACCCGCTGCAGGCGCTGCCGTTTGTGCTGGGCAGCCAGACGGGCGTGCAGTTCCTGCTCGGTGACCATTTGCTGTTTTCCCTGTTGCGGGAAGATCTCGATCCGGAGTTGCGCGATCCCGACCTTCAGGCCCAGGCCGACCTCGTGCGCACCCGCCTGGAGCTGGCGCGCCGCGCCTGGCACGAGCAGCGCGACCTCCAGGTGTGGTGGCTGGCGCTGGCCAAGCTGCTGGGTGGCACGGCCCTGGCCTGGTTGCTGGTGCGTGGCGTGTCCGGTGGCAGCCGCCGGCTGGGCCTGTGGCTGGAGTATCGGCGGCGTCACCGGGCCAGCGAAACCGGACGGATCGACTGGCGCGAGCTGCTGGACCGGCTGGCTTCGCGCCTGACCGGGCTGGTTCATGTCCTGCTGCTGCTGCTGATCGGCGTTGTCTGGGTCGAATGGGTGCTGGCGGCGTTTCCGCTGACCCAGCCAGTGGCCGAGCGCTGGCATCAGTGGCTGGTCGAGCAGCTGACCTGGGTGCTGCACGGTATTGGCCAGGGCCTGCCCGGCCTGCTGACGGTGCTGATCGTCATGCTGGTGACGCGGGCGGTGGCCGACCTGTTCAGCTATTTCTTCGATGCGGTGCAGGCCGGCCGTGTGCAATTGCCCTTCCTGCACCCCGAAACCACCTCGGCGACGCGCCGCATCGTCGCGGCCCTGGTCTGGGTGCTGGGCATCGGCATTGCCTATCCCTACCTGCCTGGTGCCGGTACCCAGGCTTTCCAGGGCCTGTCGGTGATGGTAGGCCTGATGGTCACGCTGGGCGCGACCGGCATCGTCACCCAGGCCATGAGCGGCCTGTTGCTGATCTACGCCCGCGCGTTGCGCCGTGGCGACTTTGTCTCCGTTGGCCAGGTCGAGGGCGTGGTGACCGAGGTCGGCCCGCTGGCCACCAAGGTGCTGAACCTGCGCAACGAGGAAATCACCGTGCCCAACGCGGTGCTGATCGCCAGCCCGATCCACAACTTCTCCAAGCTGGCCGACACCCAGGGCACCCTGGTGTCGACCCAGGTCACCATCGGCTACGACGCGCCCTGGCGCCAGGTGCATGAGCTGCTGACCGAGGCGGCGCGGGCCACACCGCAGTTTCGCGCCGAGCCGGCCCCCCGGGTTTTCCAGCGCGCACTGTCGGACTTCTATGTCGAGTACGAACTGATCGTCAGCATGGACCGGCCGATCGAGCGGGTGGCCGCGCTCTCAACTTTGCATGCCAACATCCAGGACGCCTTCAACCGAGCCGGGGTGCAGATCATGTCGCCGCACTACCTGGGCGATCCGCCACAGCCGGTGGTGGTGCCGCCCGAGCGCTGGCACCCCGTGGGCAGCGGCCCGGCCTGAGCCGGTTCAGCCGGCGTGCTCGACCACCAGCAGCGCGGTCGCGCCGGTCTTGCCCGGGTTGCGGATGGCGTGTGGCACGTCGGCTGCGTAGCGCGCGGTCTCGCCGCTGCGCAGCTTGCGGCTGTCGCCGGCGGCCTCCACCAGCAGGCTGCCACCCAGCACCGACAGGTGTTCGCGCGAACCCTGCTCGTGGGCTTCGGACACCAGCTCGCCGCCGGGGGCCACGCTCAACTCGTACCACTCGAGCTGGCCGGCCAGCTCGATGGGGCCGAGGATGCGCAGCGTACACAGACCGTCGGGGCTGCGGATGACGGGAATCGCGTGGGCCGGCACCAGGGTGACCGGCGCCGCCGCCCTGGCCGACTGGCCGGGGGCCAGGAACTCGGTCAGCTCGATGCCCAGCGCATTGGCCAGCCGCCACAGGATGGCGACCGTGGGGTTGGCCTGGTTGCGCTCGATCTGCGAGAGCATGGATTTGGACACCCCGGCGCGGCGCGAGAGTTCGTCCAGCGACAGCTTGCGGGCCTGCCGCAATTGCTGCAAGGTGGCACCGACGGCCGGGGGGCCGCCGGCGGGTGGGCTGGCATCAGGGACTTGCGACATCCGTTGGTGTTCGATAAAATGAAAATGTGTTTGATAAAACGAACGTGTTCGATATCGCGAATCATACTCCGAAGGAACCCGTCATGTCCAAGACCGCCTCTTTCCACGCCTGGGTGGCCGCCGAGCTGGAGGCCACGCGCCAGGCCGGCCTGTACAAGCACGAGCGCGTCATCACCACGCCCCAGGGCAGCCTGATCCGCACCAGCGACGGTGCCCAGGTGCTCAACCTGTGTGCCAACAACTACCTGGGCCTGTCGGCCCACCCGGTGGTGATCGCGGCCGCGCACCAGGGCCTGGACGAGCGCGGCTTCGGCCTGAGTTCGGTGAGGTTCATCTGTGGCACGCAGGACATCCACAAGGCGCTGGAGGCCCGGCTGGCGGCCTTCCTGGGCACCGAGGACTGCATCCTCTACGGCTCGGCCTTCGACGCCAACGGCGGCCTGTTCGAGCCCCTGCTGGGCGAGCAGGACGCCATCATCAGCGACGAGCTGAACCACGCCTCCATCATCGACGGCATCCGCCTTTGCAAGGCGCAGCGCTACCGCTATGCGCACAACGACCTGAACGACCTGCGCCGCCAGCTGCAGGCCGCCACCGGGGCCGGTGCGCGCCACATCCTGGTGTTCACCGACGGCGTGTTCTCCATGGACGGCACCATCGCGCGGCTGGACGCCATCCGCGGGCTGTGCGACGAGTTCGGCGCCCTGCTGGGCATCGACGAGTGCCACGCCACCGGCTTCCTGGGTGCGCGCGGGCGCGGCACGCATGAGCACCGCGGTGTGTTCGGGCGCATCGACATCATCACCGGCACCCTGGGCAAGGCCCTGGGCGGCGCCAGCGGCGGCTTCACCGCCGCCAGCCGCGACGTGGTGGCCCTGCTGCGCCAGCGCTCGCGCCCCTACCTGTTCTCCAACACGGTGGCACCGGCCATCGTCAGCGCCAGCCTCGCGGTGCTCGACCTGCTCGAGTCCGACACCGCGCTGCGCGACCGGCTGGAGGACAACACCCGCTTCTTCCGCCAGGGGCTCACCGCCCTGGGCTTCGACATCCGTCCGGGCGAGCACCCCATCATCCCGGTCATGGTCCACGAGGCCGAGACCGCGCAGAAGCTGGCCGCCCGCCTGCTGGAGCTGGGCGTGTATGTGGTCGGCTTCTTCTTCCCGGTGGTGCCGCGTGGCCAGGCGCGCATCCGGGTGCAGATGAGCGCGCTGCACGGCCGCGCCGATCTGCAGAAGGCCCTGGACGCCTTTGGCCAGGCCGGGCGCGAGCTGGGGGTGATCCAGTGAGCACTGCCCGCATCCTGCTGACCGGTGCCAACGGCCAGCTCGGCACCGAGCTGGCGCAGGCCCTGGTTGCGCGCCACGGTGCGCAGGCCGTCATCACCAGCGACGTGGTCCCGCGCGGCCGCATCGAGGGTGTGGTGCACGAGACGCTGGACATCACCGATGCCGGCGCGCTCAAGGCCGTGATCGAGCGCCACGGCATCACCCAGATCTGGCACCTGGCGGCCGCCCTGTCGGCGGTCGGCGAACGCGCGCCGACCTGGGCCTGGCACCTGAACATGGCCGGCCTGCTCAATGTGCTGGAAGCGGCGCGCCAGCACCGGCTCGACAAGGTGTTCTGGCCCAGCTCGATCGCCGCCTTCGGCCCGACCACGCCGGCCGACCTGACGCCGCAGCACACCGTCATGGAGCCGACCACCGTGTACGGCATCTCCAAGCTGGCCGGCGAGGGCTGGTGCCGCTGGTACCACGCCCACCACGGCGTCGACGTGCGCAGCCTGCGCTACCCGGGCCTGATCTCGTGGAAGACCGCGCCCGGCGGCGGCACCACCGACTACGCGGTCGAGATCTTCCATGCCGCGGTCAAGGGCGAGCCCTACACCTGCTTTCTGCAGGCCGACGAGGCCCTGCCCATGATGTACATGGACGACGCGGTGCGCGCCACGCTCGAACTGATGGACGCGCCGGCCGACCGGATTGCCGAGCGCGGCAGCTACAACCTGGCCGGCCTGAGCTTCACGCCGGCCGAGATCGCCGCCGAGATCCGCCGCCAGTGCCCCGGCTTCGAGGTCGGCTACGCACCGGACTTCCGGCAGGCGATCGCCGCCAGCTGGCCGGGCCGCATCGACGACAGTCAGGCGCGCACCGACTGGGGCTGGCGGGCCCGCTTCGACCTGCAGGCCCTGGTGGCCGAGATGCTGGCGCGCCTGCGGCAGACCATCACTGCGGCAGCCTAGGCGCGGGCCGCCGGAGCCAGCAGTGCCTCGTGCGTCCTCAGGGCCTCGGCCACCAGCGGGTGCAGGCCCGCTTCCCGGGTCTGCCGGGCGTGCTGCAGCAGGGCGGCCCGCATGCGCGGTTCCCAGAAGCGGCGGATGTGCTGGGCCACACCTTCGACCGCTTCGCCATGATCCGGCATGGCGTCGAAGAATTCGGCGATGCGGTTCGCCATCTGTACCAGGTGTTCGGTGTCCATGATCAGGTTTGTGGCGTCAGGCCGAAGCGTTCGGCAAAGGTGTAGGCCACGCCGGCCTGGCCGCGCACAAAGCCGGCCAGCGCCAGGTTGAGTGATTCGGCGCTGCGCACCGCGCGCGTCGTGGGGGCCGAAACGGCCGCCATTGCCCCGATGCCAGCGGCCACGCTCTTTTGCACCATCTCGAAACTGGCCCGGCTGGTGATGGCCGCAAAGCCCCCGCTGCCGTCGGTGCCGGCCTTGACCAGGGCGCCGATCAGCTTGTCCAGCGCGTTGTGCCGGCCCACGTCCTCGCGCAGCAGCTCGACCCGCCCGTCCAGGCCACACCAGGCGGCGGCGTGGGTGGCCCCGGTCAGCTGCTGCAGCTGCTGGTGCTGCCACAGCTCTCGCTGTGCACGACCCAGCGCCCGCGCCGGCACGCACACCGTGGGCGCCGGTGCCAGGGCGCGTTCGACCTGGGCCAGGCTGTCGGTGCCGCACAGGCCGCACCCCGTGCGTCCGGCCAGGCTGCGGCGCCGCTGCCGCAGCCCCCATTCGGCGCCGGCCGAGACTGTCAGCTGCAACTCGATCCCGGCGTCCACTGGCTGCACCTCGACGCCGAACAGGTCGTCGGGGCGTTCGATCAGGCCCTCGGTGAGGGCAAAGCCGAGCGCAAAATCTTCCAGGTCGGTCGGGCTGGCCAGCATCACTGCGTGCGAGATGCCGTTGATCACCAGCGCCACCGCCACCTCTTCGGCCAGGAGATCGGCCCGTAGCTCGCAGCGTGCACCCTGCCAATGCGTTACCCGGGCAGCGCGGGTCCCCGGAGGCGAGAGGGCATCGGTGCCCGACAGGCCGTCCACCGGTTTCATGTCCCCACCGCCTCGGTGCCGTGGGCGCGCGCCAGCAGGTCCAGCTGCTCGCGGTTGAAGTCGGCGTAAGCCATCTGCCAGGTCGAGGGCTGCATCACCTTGCTGACCTGCACCGCCGTCACCTTGTACTCAGGGCAGTTGGTGGCCCAGTCGGAGCTGTCGGTGGTGATCACGTTGGCGCCCGACTCCGGGAAGTGGAACGTCGTGTAGACCACGCCCGGCTGCATGCGTTCGCTGATTTCGGCACGCAGCACCGTCTGGCCGGCGCGGCTGCCGATGCCCACCCAGTCGCCGTCGGCGATGCCACGTTCCTGGGCGTCGTGCGGGTGGATCTCCAGGCGGTCCTCGTCGTGCCAGCGGCTGTTGGGTGTGCGCCGGGTCTGGGCGCCCACGTTGTACTGGCTCAGGATGCGGCCGGTGGTCAGCAGCAGCGGGAAGCGTCGCGTGACCTTCTCGTCGCTGGGCACATAGCGGGTGTTGAAAAAGCGTCCCTTGCCGCGCACGAAACCGTCGGCGTGCATGAGGGCTGTGCCGGCCTCGTCCGTGTCGGCATTGCAGGGCCACTGCACGCTGCCCAGCCGATCGATCTTCGCGTAGCTGACACCGGCAAAGCTCGGCGTCAGCGCGGCGATCTCCTGCATGATCTGCTCGGGGTGGCGGTAGTGCATGGGGTAGCCCAGCGCATTGGCCAGCCTCACCGTCACCTCCCAGTCGGCCAGGCCGGCCAGCGGCGGCATGACCTGCCGCACCCGGCTGATGCGCCGTTCGGCGTTGGTGAAGGTGCCGTCCTTTTCCAGGAAGCTGGAGCCGGGCAGCAGCACATGCGCGTACTTGGCCGTCTCGTTCAGGAAGATGTCCTGTACCACGATGCATTCCATGGCCGACAGCGCCGCCGCCACATGCTGCGTGTTGGGGTCGCTCTGGACGATGTCCTCGCCCTGGCAGTACAGGCCCTTGAAACTGCCGGCCAGCGCCGCGTCGAACATGTTGGGAATGCGAAGGCCCGGTTCAGGGCTGAGCTCCACGCCCCAGGCGGCCTCGAACTGTGCCCGCACCGTGGTGTCGCTGATGTGGCGGTAGCCGGGCAGTTCGTGCGGGAAGCTGCCCATGTCGCAGCTGCCCTGCACATTGTTCTGGCCGCGCAGCGGGTTCACGCCGACGCCCTCTCGGCCGACCATGCCGCAGGCCATGGCCAGGTTGGCGATGCCGATCACCATGGTCGAGCCCTGCGCGTGCTCGGTCACACCCAGACCGTAGTAGATGGCCGAGTTCGGCCCCTGTGCATACAGGCGGGCGGCGGCGCGCAACTCGGCCGCGGGTACCCCGGTCTCAGCCTCGAAGGCCTCGGGAGAATGCTCGGGCCGCGCCACGAATTCGCGCCATTCGTTGAAGCTGCGCGTGTCGCAGCGCTCGGCCACATAGGCCTCGTCGACCAGTCCCTCGGTCACCACCACATGGGCCATGGCGGTGATGACCGCGACGTTGGTGCCGGGCCGCAGCGCCAGGTGGTGTTGCGCGCGGATGTGCGGCGAATCCACCAGCTCGATGCGGCGCGGGTCGATCACCACCAGCTTCGCCCCCTGGCGCAGGCGCTTCTTCATGCGCGAGGCGAAGACCGGGTGGGCATCGGTCGGGTTGGCGCCGATCACCAGGATGACGTCGGCCTGTTCGACGCTCTTGAAGGTCTGGGTGCCGGCCGAGGTGCCGAAGGTCTGTCCCAGCCCGTAGCCGGTCGGCGAGTGGCACACCCGGGCGCAGGTGTCGACGTTGTTGGTGCCGAAGGCCGCGCGCACCAGCTTCTGCACCAGGTAGGTCTCCTCGTTGGTGCAGCGGCTGGAGGTGATGCCGCCCACGGCGTCTCGGCCGTGCCGCGCCTGGATGGCCTTGAACCGATCCGCCGCGAACGCGAAGGCCTCGTCCCAGCCCACCTCGCGCCAGGGGTCGGTGATGCGCTCGCGGATCATCGGGCGGGTGATGCGGTCCTTGTGGGTCGCGTAGCCCCAGGCGAAGCGGCCCTTGACGCAGGAATGGCCCTCGTTGGCCTGGCCGTCCTTCCACGGCACCATGCGCACCACGGTGTTGCCCTTCATTTCCGCCTTGAAACCGCAGCCCACGCCGCAGTAGGCGCAGGTGGTGACCACGCTGTGTTCGGCCTGCCCGAGCTCGATCACGCTCTTCTCCTGCAGCGTGGCGGTCGGGCAGGCCTGCACGCAGGCGCCGCAGCTGACACATTCGCTGTCCATGAAGGCCTGGTCCTGACCGGGCGAGACGCGGCTTTCGAAGCCGCGGCCGCTGATCGTCAGCGCGAAGGTGCCCTGGGTTTCCTCGCAGGCCCGCACGCAGCGGTTGCAGACGATGCACTTGCCCGGGTCGTAGGTGAAGTAGGGGTTGGACTCGTCCTTCTTTGCGTCGCAGTGGTGGGCACCGGCCACCCCGTCGACCTCGGCCCCGGCCACGCCGTAGCGCACGTTGCGCAGGCCCGTCACCCCAGCCATGTCCTGCAGCTCGCAGTCGCCGTTGGCACTGCAGGTCAGGCAGTCCAGCGGGTGGTCGCTGATGTAGAGCTCCATCACACCCTTGCGCAGCTGCTGCAGCTTCGGCGTCTGGGTGTGCACCACCATGCCGGCCTCGGCCGGGGTGGTGCAACTCGCGGGGTAGCCCTTGCGGCCCTCGATCTCGACCAGACAGAGCCGGCAGGAACCGAAGGGCTCCAGGCTGTCGGTGGCGCACAGCTTGGGGACACGCACGCCGGCATCCACCGCCGCGCGCATCAGCGACGTGCCCTCGGGCACCGTCACCGCCTGGCCGTCGATGCTCAGCGTCACCGTGCGGTCGGACGTCCGCGCCGGGGTGCCGAAGTCGGTCTCGCTCTTGAGGTGTGGCAGCATGTTCGTCTCTCCTTCTCGCCAGCTCAGGCTGCACGCTCGGTCGGCAACGCCAGGCCGAAGTCTTCGGGGTAATGTTCCAGGGCCGACAGCACCGGGAAAGGGGTCATGCCGCCCATCGCGCACAGGCTGCCGTGCTGCATGGTGTCGCACAGGTCGCGCAGCAGGACCACCTGCTCGGCCCTGCGCTCACCCAGGCGGATGCGGTCGATCACCTCCACACCGCGCGTGCTGCCGATGCGGCAGGGCGTGCACTTGCCGCAGCTCTCCAGTGCGCAGAAGGCCATGGCGTGGCGCGCCAGCAGCGCCATGTCGGCGTGGTCGTCGTGCACCACGATGCCACCGTGGCCCACGACCGCGCCGAAGGCCGCGTAGGCCTCGTAGTCCAGCGGCTCGTCCCACTTCGATTCGGGCACGTAGGTGCCCAGCGGGCCGCCCACCTGGATGGCCTTGACCGGGCGCCCACTGCGCGTGCCGGCGCTGAAACCGAACACCAGTTCGCGCAGTGTCAGGCCGAAAGCCTTCTCGACCAGGCCACCGTGCCGGATGTTGCCCGCGAGCTGGAAGGGCAATGTGCCGCGCGAGCGGCCCGTGCCGTAATCCCGGTAGAAGGCGGCGCCACGGGCCAGGATGAGCGGCACGCTGGCCAGGCTGATGACGTTGTTGATCACCGTGGGCTGGCCGAACAGGCCGGCCAGGGCCGGCAGCGGCGGCTTGGCGCGCACGATGCCGCGCTTGCCCTCGATGCTCTCGAGCATCGCCGTCTCTTCGCCGCACACATAGGCGCCGGCGGCCTTGCGCACCTCCAGCTGGAAGGCCCGGCCGCTGCCGCACACGTTTTCCCCCAGGAAACCCGCCTGCATGGCGCGCTCGATCGCCTCGGTCATCGTCGCCACCGCGTGCGGGTATTCCGAACGGATGTAGACAAAGCCCTGTGTCGCGCCCACCGCCAGGCCCGCGATCAGCATGCCCTCGATCAGCATGTACGGGTCGCCCTCCATCGTCATGCGGTCGGAGAAGGTGCCCGAGTCGCCTTCGTCGGCGTTGCAGACCACGTACTTCCGAGACGCGGACGCCTGCCTCACGGTGCGCCACTTGATCCCGGCCGGAAAGGCCGCGCCGCCACGCCCGCGCAGGCCCGAGTCCAGCACTTCCTGCACGATCGCATCACCGTCCAGGCCCAGGGCCCGCCGCAGCCCGGCCCAGCCTTCATGGGCTTCGTAATCGGCCAGCGACAAAGGGTCGGTCACGCCCATGCGGGCGAAGGTCAGGCGCTCCTGCCGGGCCAGGTAGGGGATGGCGTCGGTCGGGCCGTGGCCGAGCGGGTGGGCCCCGCCCTGCAGCCAGCCGGCATCGAACAGCGCGGGCACGTCGTCCGCGGCCACCGGCCCGTAGGCCACGCGCCCTGCGGACGTGGCCACCTCCACCAGCGGTTCGAGCCAGAACAGGCCGCGCGAACCGTTACGGACGATGCGCACCGGCAGGCCGCGCCGCTCGGCCTCGGCGGCGATGGCGGCCGCCACTTCGTCGGCGCCGGCGGCGAGCGCGGCCGCGTCGCGCGGCACCCAGAGCGTCACCGTGTTCATGGCGCGTGCCCCTCGCCGGCCAGCAGAAGGTCGAGCCGCTCGGGGGTGACACGCGCATGCAGCCGGTCGTTGATCTGCACCGCCGGTGACGAAGCACACAGCCCCAGGCAATACACCGGCTCCAGCGTCACGGCGCCGTCTTCGCGCGTGCCGTGGCGGCTGCAGCCCAGGCTGCGCTCGGCGTGGACCAGCAAGGCTTCGCTGCCGCAGGCCAGGCAGGCCTCGGCGGCACACACCTGCACCACGGTGCGGCCCGGCGGGGTGCGTCGGAAGTGGTGGTAATAACTGATGACCCCGTGCACCTCGGCGCGCGAGCGGTTGAACGCCTGGGCCAGCACCGGCACCGCCTCGTCGGGCACGTGGCCCAGGGCATCCTGCACCGCGTGCAGGGCCGGCAGCAGACCGCCCGGCGTGGCGGCGTGGCGGCCGGCCAGGTTGCGCACCGTCTCCAGCGTGTCGTTCATCGGGGCCTGTCTCCGTGCGATCGTTTCGAATAGGTGGCACAAAGCATATGAAGCCGTGCTTCCCTGTTGGGCCGGATTGTCTGGTCATTGTCAGAAAGCCGCAATATGATCGGAGGCCTGCATGAAATAGGTGGTTCAAAGCCTATTTGAATCTTCATCACTCTTCATCACGCTTGCCGGAGACCAGGTTCATGTTCCACGTCTCGATCCGTCCCCTGTGGACGATCTCCGACGCCCGCGGGCGCAGCCTGGGCGAGCACGTGGTGGCACTGCTGGTCCAGGTCAGCGAGCGTGGCAGCCTGGCCGCGGCCTGCGAGGCCGTCGGTGTGTCCTACCGCCATGCCTGGCAGCTGCTGCGCGAGGCCGAGGGCCTGTTCGGCCAGCCCTTGCTGACCATGTCCCGTGGCCGTGGCTCGCAGCTCGCGCCCTTGGGCGAGCGCCTGGTCTGGGCCCACCACCGGGTGCAGGCCCGGCTCTCGCCCATGCTCGACTCGCTCTCGTCCGAGCTGGCCGCCGAGATCGGGAAGGCGCTTGCGCCCGATCCCGGCCGGCTGCGCATCCATGCCAGCCACGGTTTTGCGGTTCAGGCGCTCAAGGACTTCATGGACCGCGCGGGTCTGGCGCACGAACTGAAGTACTGCGGCGGTGCCGAGGCGCTGGAGGCCCTGACCGCCGGTCAGTGCGATGTGGCCGGTGTGCATGTGCCCATCGGGCCGTTCGAGGCCGCCGCCGTGGCGCACCACCGGCGCTGGCTCGACCCGCAGCGCCAGCGCGTCATCCGGCTCGCCACCCGGCGCCAGGGGCTGATCACCCGGCCGGGCAATCCGAAGAAGATCTTCGGCATCGCCGACCTCGCTCGGCCCGACGTGCGCTTCATCAACCGCCAGGCCGGCTCGGGCACGCGCTTCCTGCTGGACCTGATGCTGGCCGAAGCCGGTATCGACGCGGCCGCCGTGCACGGTTATGAGCAGTGCGAGTTCACTCACGCAGCGGTGGCGGCCTTTGTTGCCAGTGGCATGGCCGACGTCGGCATGGGGGTGGAGGTCCCGGCGCGCGAGTTCCGGCTCGACTTCACGCCCATCCAGCAGGAGCGTTATTTCCTGGTCTGCCATGCCGACCGGCTGGAGTCGGTGGCCGTGCAGCAACTGCTGGCTATCCTGACCAGTGCCGATTTCCGCGCCGCCATCGACCGCCTGCCGGGTTACGCGGCCGACGAGCTGGGCCAGGTGCAGGCAATCGCCGAGGTCCTGCCGGGCCTGCTGCCGCGGCGAACGGCCGCCGCGGGGCTCAGGCCGGGGCGCCGCCGGGGGGCGGCCGCCGCATCGTGATCGCGTCGAACGGACAACGGACCGCGCACTTCGCACAACCGGTGCAGCCCGCCTCGTCGTGCAGCGTGCTCTTTTTCTGCCAGCCCGGCAGCGTCTGTAGCGACAGCACATGGGGCGGGCAGACGGCCACGCACCAGCCGCAGCCGGTGCAGCGTGTCGGGTCGATGACGGGCAGGGACTTGCGCTCCGTGGCCATGGCGTTATTGTGTCGGTCCATGAAAGACGACATCCCCACCCTGCGCCGCATCCTGGCGCGCGACCGCACCCTTGCCGTGGTCGGCCTGTCGGCCGAATGGCACCGGCCCAGCTACTTTGCCGCCAAGTACATGCAGGAGCGCGGCTACCGCATCGTGCCGGTGAACCCGCGCTACCCCGAGATCCTGGGCGAGAAAAGCTACGCGCGGCTGGAGGACATTCCGTTTCCGGTCGACATGGTGGACGTGTTCCGCAAGGTCGAGGAGATCCCCGCGATTGCGAAAAGCGCGGTCGCCATCGGTGCGAAGACGCTGTGGCAGCAGCTGGGCCTCAAAAGCGAGGAGGCCGACCGCATCGCCACCGAGGCCGGGCTGGACTCGGTCTGGGACCGCTGCGTGAAGATCGAGCACGCGCGCCTGTTCGGCGGCCTGAACTGGGCCGGCGTCAACACCAAAGTCATCTCGGCCCACCGGCCGAGACAGGGTTGAGCGCCATGGCCGACCGCAACTTCCAGCCCGAGACCCTGGCCATCCACGCCGGCCAGATTCCCGACGCCGCCACCGGCGCGCGCGCCCTGCCCATCTACCAGACCACCAGCTTCGTGTTCGACAGCGCCGACCACGCGGCCAGCCTGTTCAACCTGCAGACCTTCGGCAACGTCTATTCGCGCCTGTCCAACCCCACGGTGGCGGCGCTGGAGGAACGCGTCGCCGCGCTCGAAGGCGGCCGCGCGGCGGTGGCCACGGCCAGCGGCATGGCGGCCGAGGCGCTGGCGCTGACCACCCTGCTGCAGGCCGGCGACCATGTGGTCGCGGCCGGTGCCCTCTACGGCGGCAGCGTCACCATGCTGGCGGTCAACCTCAGGAAGTTCGGCATAGACACCACCTTCGTCGACGCCACCGACCCCGAGGCCTTTGCCGCTGCCATCCGGCCCAACACGCGTGCCCTGTTTGCCGAAACCCTGGGCAACCCCAGCATGGTGGTGCTCGACATTCAGGCCGTGGCCGATGTGGCGCATGCGCACGGCCTGCCACTGGTGGTGGACAACACCGTGCCCAGCCCCTTCCTGTGCAACCCGATCCGGTTCGGCGCCGACATCGTGGTGCACAGTGCGACCAAGTACCTCGCCGGCCACGGCACCACGCTGGGCGGTGTGGTGGTCGAGAGTGGCAGCTTCCCGTGGGACAACGGCAAGTTCCCCGGCATGACCGAGCCCTCGCCCGGCTACCACGGCGTCAAGTTCTACGAGACCTTCGGGAACTTCGGCTTCACCATGCGTTGCCGCATGGAGGGCCTGCGCGTGTTCGGCGCCTCGCTGGCGCCCACCAGCGCCTGGCAGATCCTGCAGGGGGTCGAGACCCTGCCGCTGCGCATGGAGCGCCACTGCGCCAACGCGCTGGCCGTCGCGCAGTACCTGCAGGACGACCCGCGCGTGGGCTGGGTCAGCTACCCCGGCCTGCCCAGCCACCCGCAGCACGGGCTGATGAAAAAACAGATGCGCGGCGCCTCGGGCTTGCTGGCCTTTGGCGTCAAGGGGGGCATGCAGCAAGGCGTCAAGTTCATCGAAAGCGCGCAGTTCATGAGCCACCTGGTCAACATCGGCGACACGCGCACCCTCATCAGCCACCCCGCCAGCACCACCCACCGCCAGCTCGACGAGGCGCAGCAGCTGGCCGCCGGTGTGCCGCCGGACATGGTGCGCATCTCGGTCGGGCTGGAGCACATCGACGACATCCTCTGGGACATCGACCAGGCGCTGGCGCGGGCCACTGCCACCTGAGGGCCGACCGAGCCGCCCATGCCCTCAGTCCGGCGCCCAATCCTCGGGCTCCTGTGTGCCAGCCTCGCTGCCGGTGCCCTGCACGCCAGCGAGGCGGAGACCTGGGCCTTCGAGCCCGCGCGCGACCGCTTCGAAACCACATCCCTGTTCGACCTGCGTTCGCTCAATGAAGCGGTGGCCGGCCAGTCGGGCTTTGTGCGCACCGACGGACAGGGGGGATTTGTGCGTGGCGACGGCCACCCGATCCGTTTCTGGGCCGTCAACAGCTACGTCGCTCACCAACTGGAGCCGACGCCTCGGCCCCTGTGGGGCCCCGGCGGCGACGACCTGACCCACCACGCCCGCTTCCTGGCCAAGCGCGGTGTCAACATGGTGCGTCTGCACCGGCAGATCAGCCCCGACCTGGAAACCCGGCCCGACGCGGCCCTGACCGACATCAACGAGGCCGAGCGCGACGCCATCTGGCGCTCTGTCGCCGCCATGCGCCGCGAGGGCATCTACACCACGCTCTCGCCCTACTGGGCGGTGCCCATGAAGTTCGCGCAGCGCTGGGGCATTGACGGCGGCCATGAGCAGTCGGCGCTGGGCCTGCTGTTCTTTGACGAACAGCTGCAGGCGGCCTACCGCGCCTGGTTGCGCCAGCTTCTGACGGTGGAGAACCCCCACACCGGCATACCGCTGGCGCGCGACCCGAGCCTGGCCCTGTTCCAGCTGCAGAACGAGGACAGCCTGCTGTTCTGGACGGCGGACGGCATCCGGGGGCCGCAGCGCGAGGCGCTGGAGCGCCGCTTCACCGACTTCGTGCGCCAGAAACACGGCTCGCTGTGGTCAGCCCTCTGGGCCTGGCGTGGCCACGCGCTCTGGCGCGACCACCTGTTCCAGCGCCGGCTTTCGCTGCTGTCCTTGTGGGAGCTGACGCAGCCGGAGTCGGGCACCGGCCAGGCGCGCCGCCTGGCCGACCAGACCGAGTTCTTCGCCCGCACCATGCACGAGTTCAACCGCCAGACGGTCGACTACCTGCGGCGCGAACTGGGCCTGCAAAGCCTGGTCAATGCCGGCAACTGGAAGACCGCCAGCGCCGAGCGCCTGGCCGATGTCGAACGCTGGAGCTACACACCCGGCGAGGTCGACGCAGTCAACCACTATTTCAGCGACATACACCGTGGCCCTCACGAAGGCTGGGCCATCCTCAACGGAGACCTTTTCACCGACGAGAGTGCCCTCAGGGCGCCCTGGCGCCTGCCGGTCAACCTCCGCCAGACCCGGGGTCGGCCCATCATGGTCACCGAAAGCAGCTGGGTGCCGCCCAACAGCCACGGGGCCGAAGCGCCGTTCCTGGTGTCGGCCTACACCTCGCTCACCGGTGTGGCCGGTTACCACTGGTTCGCCATCGACCAGGACGCCTGGGCCATGCCTCGCTCGGCCAACGGCTACCTGCCTTCTCTGCAGAAGTGGACATTCGGTACCCCCGAGGTCCTGGGCAGCTTCCCGGCCGCAGCCCTGGCCTACCGGCGCGGCGACATCCGCCGGGGCGAACCGGTGCTGGTGGACGAGCGCCCGCTGTCCTCGCTGTGGCGGCGCGACGCCGTGTCGCTGCCCGAGCAGCCCGGCTTCGACCCCAACCGCGACGAGGCTGCGCGGCAGTTGCTGGCGGCTGCCCGTCAGGGCTCGGTGCCGCCGGAGACCTTTCTGGTCGGGCCGGTCCAGGTTGCCTTTGGCGCTGAGCAGGCTCGCGTCAGCACCACTGGTCTGTCGCGCTACATCGAGCCCCAGCGCGTGCGCGCCAACACCGGCGAGCTCGCGCTGGACCACGGTCTGGGCGTGGCCACCATCGACACCCCACGCACCCAGGGTGTGGCCGCCCACTTTGCCCAGGCCCCCGAACACCAGCTCAGTGTGCTGGGTGCGCGTTCGGACAACGACTTCGGGGCCCTGATGGCCGTCTCGCTGGACGGCCAGCCGCTGGCCGCCTCGGGCCAGGTGCTGCTGCAGTACGCCACCCGCAGCCGCCCCACCGGCTGGCAGGACCGACCCGCCACCCTGCGGCTGGAGAGCGGCAGCACCGTGCAGGGGCGCGAGGTGGTCTCCTTCGGTCAGGCACCCTGGCGAGTGGTGCAGCCGCGGCTGGAGGTGTCGCTGCGCAACCCCGGACTGCGCCGGGCCACCGTGCTCGACATGAACGGCATGCCGGTGGCCGAGCTGGCGCTGCAGCGCGACGCCGACGGCGTGCGCCTGCGTTTTCCGGCGGGCAGCATGTACGTGGTGCTGCGTTAGCGGTCTCCCAAGCGCCCCGCCATGCCCTGCAGCAGCACCAGCGCCAACACACCCAGCCCCGCGGTCAGCCACAAGGCACCGGCGCCCCAGTGCTGCATGGCCAGGCCGAACAGCACCGGCGCCACGGCTTGCGCCACCCGGGCCGGTGCCATCAGCCATCCCTGCCGCTGGCCGTACCCTGCCGGGACGAACCCCCCCGGCGGCAGGGTCCCCTGGGCAATCGTCAGGATGCCGTTGCCGCCCCCGTGCGGGCCCGCAAAACCCCGGGCGCCGGCCGGCCCCGCCACTGCCAGCGTGGCCACCCCCAGCGGGTGCGCCGCTGCCGCCAGCCGAGCCGACAGCAGCGGGTGCACCCGGCGCAGCAGCCCGAACTCCAGCAGCCGTCCGGCCACCTGGGCCGGCCCGACCAGCATGGCCACCCCCAGCGCGGCCGTGGCACTGAGGCCCTGGGCCTCGAGCAGGCGCGGCAGGTGGGCCGCCATGGCGGTGCTGGGGAACCAGGGGATGGGAAACACCGCGCTGATGGCCACCGCCATGCCCATGCCCGGCGGCCGACGGGCTGGCATCGCCCCACCGTCTTTGTCCAGCATGGGTTTGGGCGAGGGTGCGGCCTCCACCGGCGATCGGGGCAATCCCAGGTGCAGGGGCAGACCCAGCAGCAGGTGCAGTGCGGCCCAACCCAGGCAGGTGCCGCGCCAGCCAACCGTGTCGATCCCCCAGGCCGTCAGCGGCCAGCCCACCGTGCTGGCGAACCCCGCCACCAGCGTGATGCCGGTGATGGCGCTGCGGGCGTTGACCGGATAGAGCCGAACCAGCGTGGCAAAGGCAGCGTCGTACAGGCCGCTGCCCATGGCCACGCCGATCAGTGCCCAGGCCAGCCAGACCTGCCAGGCGGTCTGCGCCAGCCCCAGGCCGGCCAGCCCGAGCGCAAACAGGCCATTGGTGGCCAGCAGCACGGTGCGCCCACCCAGTTCATCGATGGCGCGGCCGGCACGCGGCCCCACCAATGCCGAAATCAGCAGTGCCAGCGTGAAGGCCGCGAACACCTGGGCCTCGGCCATGCCCAGCTCCACCGCCATCGGGGCGGCCAGCAACGCCGGCAGGTAGTAGGACGAAGCCCAGGCCAGCGTCTGTGTGGTGCCCAGCCGGGCCACCACGCCCCACTGGCTGGCCATGCCTCAGGGCTGCGCGCCCACGCGCGGCCAGTTGGCCAGGACCGCCTCGAACATGGCCCGGCTGTCCTTGATCACCTTGGTGCGCCAGTGCGGCGACGAGGGGTAGAACATCTCGCGGTAGTCGCGTTTGATGCGCTCTTCATCGGCGGGTGACGCGTAGCCGTGCTGCACACCCTGGTTCTCCAGCACCGTGATGTGCAGCGACTTGATCGAGCCCAGCGTCTTCTGGCTGTCCATGGTGCCGTATTCGAACACCGCCGGCAGGTGCGTGCCGCCGCTGCGCAGCTGACCCAGCCAGCCGGCGAAGTCGCCGGTCACTGTGTAGAAATCATCCCCCGATCCCCAGTCGATGCGCTGGCCCGCAAAGGCCGTCTCGAGGCCCTGACGCACCTTGGGGTCCTTCGGCGGGTCGAAGAACAGGTGCAGCGTGCCGCGCTCCCCGTAGCCCGTGTGCAGATCGATGGCCATCGACAGCGGGTATTCGTCCAGGATGGACGCCAGCATCGGGCCCAGCGCCTGCAGCTGCGGCTCCAGCCGCTGTCCACCGAAATAAATGCCCTGCGGCACCTGGTACTGTCCCTGCAGCACCGCCTGCCGCAGCGCCGGCATGCCGTGCTGCGCAATCATGGCGATCGAGCGCAGGTGGAACAGCCGGTGGCCCGGCGAGCCGGTGCTGGCCGGCCCCTGCGGGTTGATGAGGGAATCCACCAGCGGGTAGCCGGCGTTGACCGTGCGGTACAGCGCGTCGTCGACCGACGCGTTGCGGTTCAGGTCGACGTTGTTCTCGGTGAAGCGGCGGTGGCGGGCAAAGCCGTATGGGTTGACCGTGTGCAGCAGCAGCACCCCGGTGTCCGCCAGGGGCCCGACCAGGCGTTCGGGCGTCAGGAACTCGTGCATGAACAGGCGCTGGACCGCACTCCCGGTCGGGCCCTCCACGCCGTGCACGCCCGAAGTGACCACCAGCAGCCGGCGCTTCTCGATGCCCTGGGCGGGAATGTACAACCCGTCCACGAACAGGTCGGTGGTGGACCGGCCGCTGGGCACCTCGACCTCGATCGAGCGCGTGCCCTGCAGCTGCCGGGACAGCGCCTCGGCCCGCATCAGGAAATCCCGCCGTGCGGTCGGGTAGTCGTCGATGAACCAGGCCAGCGCGGCCTTGTCCTCGGGCATGGGCGTGTCCTTGGGCGCGTAGCTGGAGAACTGCCACACACTCACGCCCACCGCGCCAGCGAGGAACAGCAACACGCCCCCCAGCGTGCGCCAGAACCAGCCGCTCATTGCATCCACCTCCGGTCGATCAGACGTCAACAAAGCGCTAGCGTAACACTTTGAGGTTACGCAGGAAACATGTTTTTACAAACAAAAAAGGCCCCACCCTTGCGGGTGGAGCCTCATCAGCGCCCGGCATCGGCCCCGGCGGGCCGACAACCGGTCAGCGTGCGTTTGCTCAGTAGGCCGAGCGGCGCTCGCCGCGGTAGCCACCACCGAAACCGCCGCCGGTGCTTTCCTTCGGACGGGAAATGTTCACCACGATCGAGCGGCCGCCGACCGACAGGCCGTTCATGCCGCGGATGGCCGCCTCGGCCTGCTCGGGAGAGCCCATCTCCACAAAGCCGAAGCCCTTGGAGCGGCCGCTGTCGCGGTCGGTCATGACCTTGGCCGAGGCCACGGTGCCGAATTCGGCGAAGTTGTTCTGGAGGGTGGCGTCATCCACCGAATAAGGCAGGTTGCCCACGTACAGTTTGCTGTTGCTCATGTTGAGCCTTTCAGAGAGAAGGCGGCCGGATCCCGGTTCAACGGGGGGCGCCAGAGAGAAAGCGGCATCACAACGACGCCGCTGGAACAGGCGCAGGGCCGGCAAAAACCGGGGCGCGCCAATCGGGGCTTGAGCAGAGAGTGAATGGGGAGCGAGCGGCCAGCAGCTCGGCTGGCATCGCAGGCGGCCACAGGGCCGCAGCGGTCCGGGGCCTGGGGCGCCACCGGCTGGGTCTGTTCAGCAACTTCGGTCATGAAGACCGGCGTCAAACAACCCCTCCAGCTAATGTAGACGGTATTGTTCTGAAAGTACAGCTTTTATTTTGCGCCGCACAATGGCGTCCCTGCCCGGCACAACCGCCAGCCCGCCCGACATGCCAGAAACCACCTTCCACATCCCCGCCCTCAAGACCCAGGACAACGCCGACGCTGTCATGTTCGAGCTGCAGGACCTGCCCTGCGTCAGCCAGGCCGACGTCGACCTGGCCGCGCAGACTGCCTGGGTCAGCCACACCGCCATGATCGCGCCCGAGGACATCGCCGCTGCGCTGGCCGAGGCCGGCTACGAGGCGCAGGTGCAAGGCTGAGCCATGGAGTTGCAAGGCGTCCGCCGCAAGATCGTCTACGTCGGCTTCTTCGAGCTGTTCGCCATCGCCATCAGCACCGCCGGCCTGGCCTATTT
>CALMYH010000130.1 GCA_937873395.1 uncultured Burkholderiales bacterium | reverse complement strand
CCGGCGGCGAAGGTGACGGCGTGCTGCTCGGCGATGCCGACGTCGAAATAACGACCCGGGAAGCGCTTGTGGAACTCCACCATGCCCGACCCCTCGCGCATGGCCGGCGTGATCCCGACCAGCCGCGGGTCTGCGTCGGCCATGTCGCACAGCCACTGGCCGAAGACCTGGGTGAAGGTGGGTTTGGGCGGGGTGGCGGGCTTGACCAATCCGACGGACGGGTCGAACTTGCCGGGTCCGTGGTAGGCGACCGGGTCGGCCTCGGCCAGCTTGTAGCCCTGCCCTTTCTTGGTCACCACATGCAGGAACTGGGGGCCTTCGCCGCTGTCGAGCAGGTGACGGATGTTCTCCAGCGTGGGAACGAGGGAATCCAGGTCGTGGCCGTCGATGGGGCCGACGTAATTGAAACCGAACTTCTCGAACAGCGTGGCCGGCACCACCATGCCCTTGGCGTGTTCTTCGAGCCGCTTGGCCAGTTCGAACAACGGTGGTGCCCCCTTGAGCACGGTCTTGCCCACACTCTTGGCCGCGGCGTAGAACTGTCCGCTCATGAGCTGGGCCAGGTAGCGGTTGAGCGCTCCCACCGGCGGCGAAATCGACATGTCGTTGTCGTTGAGCACCACCAGCAGGCGACCGTCCTCGACGCCCGCGTTGTTCAGCGCCTCGAAGGCCATGCCGGCGGTCATGGCACCGTCACCGATGATGGCCACGGCGTGGCGGTTTTCGCCTTTCATTTTGGCGGCGAGGGCCATGCCCAGAGCGGCCGAGATGCTGGTCGAGGAATGGGCGGTGCCGAAGGTGTCGTACTCGCTTTCATCCCGCCGGGGAAACCCGCTGATGCCGCCAAACTGGCGCAGCGTATGCATGCGGTCGCGCCGCCCGGTGAGGATCTTGTGCGGATAGGTCTGGTGGCCGACGTCCCAGACCAGCCGGTCCTCGGGGGTGTTGAACACGTAGTGCAGCGCCACGGTGAGCTCGACCGTGCCCAGGTTGGAACTGAGATGGCCGCCGGTGCGCGAGACGCTCTCAAGCACGAACTGGCGCAATTCGGAAGCCAGCTGGGAGAGCTGCTGACGGGACAGCCGCCGCAGGTCGGCCGGAGAATCGATGTGGGAAAGCAGGGTGCTCATGAAATGCTCAGCGATGGCGGGCTCAGGAAACCCGGCGCCCGACCCAGTCGGCCAGATCGTGCAGGATATCCTGCTTGCCGATCCCGCTCAAGTGCAGGGCCGAATGGGCCCGCTCGAGCACCTGTTCGGCATAGGTCTGAGCCCCCTGCAGCCCCATCAGGGACACGAAGGTGGGCTTGTTGCAGGCGGCGTCCTTGCCGGCGGTCTTGCCCAGGGTGGCCGAGTCGGCCGTGACGTCCAGGATGTCGTCCACCACCTGAAAAGCCAGTCCCAGCGCGCTGCCGTAGACCTCGAGCTGCGCCCGGACCTGCTCCTCGGGTTCGGCGGTGGCCGCCCCCATCAGCACACTGGCCCGCAGCAACGCACCGGTCTTGCGGCGGTGCATGGCTTCGAGCGCCGGCAGCGTCAGCGCCTGGCCGACACTGGCCAGGTCGACGGCCTGACCCCCGGCCATGCCGTCGGCTCCGGCGGCCACCGCCAGCAGACGACACAGCCGGGCCGCCATGGCTGGCGGCACACGATCGCCCTCGGGCACCAGCAGTTCGAACGCCAGCGCCTGCAGCGCATCACCGGCCAGCAGGGCCTGGGCCTCGCCAAAGCGCACATGCACGGTGGGCTTGCCGCGCCTGAGCACGTCGTTGTCCATGCAGGGCATGTCGTCGTGCACCAGCGAATAGGCGTGAATGAGTTCAACGGCGCAGGCGGCGCGCATGGCCGCCTCGGGCAGCCCGCCCAGGGCCTCCGAGGTGGCCAGGACCAGCAAGGGCCTCAGGCGCTTGCCGCCGTCGAGCACCGCATAACGCATGGCTTCCCCCAGGCCGGCCGGGGCGTCTGCCGCCACCCAGCCCGACAGCGCCTCTTCGACGGCCTGCTGCTGCTGCAGGCGCCATGCCGACGGGGCCGGGGGAACCGGATGGGAGATGGACGCTGCCGTCACGCCGGATCCCAGGGCCTGGCTTCCCCACCCTCGAGCACGCGAATCTGCTGCTCGACCGCTTCCAGCCGTTCACGGCAGAAGGCCAGCAAACGGGCGCCCCGCTGGTACTGCACCAGCAACTGGTCCAGCGGCAGCTGACCAGCATCCAGTTGGGCCACCAGGCGCTCCAGTTCGGCCAGGGCCTCTTCGTAGGTGTCCGGCAAACCGTCTTCGCGACCGGACGGGGAAGCCGGTCGGGCCGGCTTGGCTGGGGATGGAGGTGACATGATGGATGGGGCGCGGCATCAGGCTGCGCGTGG
Organism: uncultured Burkholderiales bacterium; assembly: GCA_937873395.1. GTDB lineage: Bacteria > Pseudomonadota > Gammaproteobacteria > Burkholderiales > Burkholderiaceae_C > Hydrogenophaga. Next base: position 5,526 of record CALMYH010000130.1, on the reverse strand, counting down.
ACAGGACCCGGGGGACTCCGGGCACCTGCAGCCGAACAAGTGTTCATTTTATCGCCCGGCATGCCGGACCGGCAGCCGCCCCGACCAGGCTGTCCCCAGACCGTCGCACGGTAAGCCGGCACGCATCCCCGAGGGAAGCGACGAAACGGACATCCCCGGGGTACAATCCCGCTCTTTTTTCAATCTGACGGGCCTCACCCGCCCGGAGGGACGCACCACTTCACCCTTCCCGCGCAGATCGTTCACTCGCTAAGCGCTTCACCCTGCCCCTTCATAGGGGGAGTCTTTAGGTCAGGACCATCATGTCTGATTTGAGTCTTCAGCTTCAGCAGGCCGAAAGCCAACTTCCGGTTTCCAGCTACTTCGACGAGGCGCTGTTCCAGAGGGAACTTGAAACGATCTTTCAGCGCGGGCCCCGTTATGTGGGGCACACCAACGCCGTGGCGAACCTGGGCGACTATTACGCCCTGCCGCAGGAAAAAGAAGGCCGTGCCCTGGTGCGCACGCCGCAGGGGGTGGAGCTGGTCTCCAACATCTGCCGCCACCGCCAGGCCGTGATGCTGGGCGGCCGGGGCAACCTGGGGGAGAGCCGCAAGGGCCACGCCGGTGGCCACATCGTCTGCCCGCTGCACCGCTGGACTTACAGCGGCGGACAGGGCAACCCACTCGGTTCGCTGCTGGGTGCGCCCCATTTCTCCCACGACCCCTGCCTGGACCTCAAGCGCTACGGCCTGCGCGAGTGGAACGGCATGCTGTTCGAGGACAACGGGCGCGACATCGAGGCCGACCTGGCCGGCATGGGTCCGCGCGCGGCACTGAACTTCGACGGCATGGTGCTGGACCATGTGGAACTGCACGAGTGCAACTACAACTGGAAGACCTTCATCGAGGTCTATCTGGAGGATTACCACGTCGAGCCCTTCCACCCGGGCCTGGGCAATTTTGTGACCTGCAGCGATCTGCGCTGGGAATTCAAGCCGGAGTACTCGGTGCAGACGGTGGGCGTGCAGAACCTGCTGGCCCATTCGGGGAGCCCGGTCTACCAGCGCTGGCACCAGCAGCTGATGCAGTACCGCAATGGCCAGTTGCCCGAGCACGGGGCCATCTGGCTGACCTACTACCCCCACATCATGGTGGAGTGGTACCCGCACGTGCTGACGGTCTCGACCCTGTACCCGGTCAGCGTGGACAAGACGCTGAACATGGTGGAGTTCTATTACCCCGAGGAAATCGCCGCGTTCGAGCGCGAGTTCGTCGAGGCCCAGCGCGCCGCCTACATGGAAACCTGCATCGAGGACGACGAGATCGCCGAGCGCATGGACGCCGGTCGCAAGGCGCTGCTGGCCCGCGGCGACAACGAGGTCGGGCCCTACCAGAGCCCGATGGAAGACGGGATGCAGCACTTCCACGAGTGGTACCGCCGCCAGCTGGGCTCCGCGCTGAGAGGCTGATGCATGCAGGCCCTCTGGATGCTGCTGGCATCGCTCTTCTTTGCCAGCATGGGGGTCTGCATCAAGTTCGCATCCACCCACTTCAACAGCTTCGAGATCGTGGCCTACCGGGGCGTGATCGGCATGCTGTTCCTGCTCGGGTTCACGCGGGCGCGCGGGATCTCGCTGCGCACCCAGGTGCCCATGATGCATTTCTGGCGCAGCGTGGTGGGCACCATCGCGCTGACCTCGTGGTTTTATGCCATCGCGGTGCTGCCGCTGGCCACCGCCGTGACGCTCAACTACATGAGCAGCGTCTGGATCGCGGCCTTCCTGCTCGGGGGCGCGCTGCTGATGCAGGGCCGCAACGCACCGATCCGAAGGCAGGGGCCCCTGTTCCTGACCGTGCTGGCGGGCTTTGCCGGCGTCGCCATGATGCTGCGTCCGACACTGAACGAAGACCAGGTGGTGGGTGCCCTGGTGGGTCTGCTGTCCGGCGTCTTCTCCGCCTTCGCCTACCTGCAGGTGGCGGCCCTGTCGCGGGCCGGCGAACCCGAGAGCCGCACCGTGTTCTATTTTTCCCTGGGCGCGGTGGTCGCCGGCCTGCTGGGCATGGTGTTCATGGGCGTCAGCCCGCTGCGCTGGCCGACCGCCCTGTGGCTGCTGCCCATCGGCCTGCTGGCGGTGTTCGGCCAGTTGTGCATGACCCGGGCCTATGCACGCGGCGCCACCATGGTGGTGGCCAACCTGCAGTACACCGGCATCGTGTTTGCCGGTCTGTTCGGCATCACCATCTTCGGCGACCAACTCCCGCTGATCGGCTGGCTGGGCATGGCCCTGATCATTGCCAGCGGCATCACCGCCACCGTGCTGCGGACCCGCGCCGTGCCCAACGCGCCAGCCGAAGAGCACTGAGCGCAACCAGGGTCGCTCCATCGTGGCGGCAGCAGAACTTTTCTCTACTTGGGAGCGCTTGCCCCTTCGGCCACAATGGTCGTCATGTACAGCACGCTGATTTCTGTAGCCCGGTTGCAGGACCTCATGGGGAGCGGCGCCCCTTTGCTGGTTTTCGATTGCAGCTACGACCTGATGAACCCGGCCGCCGGTGGCGAACAGTACCTTCATGCCCACCTGCCTGGCGCCGTTCATGCGGACCTGGGCCGCAACCTGAGTGCGCACGGTGAGGCCCCCCGCAGCAGCGGCGGGCGCCATCCCCTTCCGGAGCGCGCCGCTTTTGCGGCCTGGCTGGCTTCGCGCGGCCTGGACAGCGGGCAGCAGGTGGTGGTTTACGACCGCCAGGGCGTCAACCACTGCGGGCGGCTGTGGTGGATGCTCAAATGGTGCGGTCACGAGCCGGTGGCGGTGCTGGACGGTGGATTGCAGGCCTGGGAGGCGGCAGGCGGCGCACTGGAAAACGGTCCGGCCCGGCAGCGGCCATCCGGCAACTTCAGCCTCCAGGTATCTCGGGCACGCACGGTCGACACCGCCGGCGTGGTCCGCGCGCTGGGCTCGCCGGAACAGACCCTGATCGATGCCCGCGCCCACGCGCGGTTCCGGGGCGACATCGAGCCGCTGGACCCGGTGGCGGGCCACATCCCCGGCGCGCTCAATCGTCCTTTCGGCCAGAACTTCGGACCGGGCGGGCTGTTCAAGCCGGCGCATGAGCTGCGGGCCGAGTTCGAGGCCCTGCTGGCTGGTCGAGACGCCGCCAGCGTGGTGCACCAGTGCGGCAGCGGTGTCAGCGCCATCCCCAACCTGCTGGCCATGGAAGTGGCCGGTCTGGGGCGAACCACGCTCTATCCCGGCAGCTGGAGCGAATGGTGCCGCACGCCGGGCCTGCCCTGCGCCCGGGCTTGAGAATTTCGGGTTCATGCCGAAGACATGAGCACGCCCCGAAAACCGCCACCCACCCGGCCGGGGCCGTCCATCCCGATGTACCTCGACAGACCCTCCCCACCGCCGCCCGATCCGCGAGGTCAACCCGCCGGTGACGTCCTGCGCCGACAGACCCAGTTGGTGGTCAGCTTCATCGTTCTGGTGGCCGCCCTGGCGGTCGGTGTCTATCTGTATGGTTTCACCGCCCACCCGAGCGACGCACTGGCACCGGCGGTGATCGCCATGGCCGCTGCCGTCGCCCACGGCATGGTTCGGGCAGGCCGGGACCGCTACGCACCCCATCTGCTGATCGTCGCCGTGCTCATCGCCGCCTGTCTGGCGGCGGCAAACTACGGTTCGGTCCGATGGGCGGGCTCCATGCTTTTCCTGGCGGCGGTGACAGGCGCCGGCATCTTCACCGGGCGCGTGATGGCGGCCATGACCGCCGTGTCCTCCCTGGTCATGATCGGCGTCCTCACGCTGGCCGAGCGGCTGGGCTGGATGGCACCGCGCAGCGCGTCGGTGGGACTGGCCGCCCTGGTGACCTACATGGTGTGCATCCTGGTGGTAGCCCTGATGATTCAGTACAGCCAGCAGCGTCACGCACAGGCCATGCAGCGCCTGGAGGCCGAACTGGAGGCGCGGCAACGCACCGAGGAAGAAAGAGACCGACTCATGCGCCGCTTCAGCCGGATGTTCCACGCCAGTCCGAGCCCGATGGTGGCCCAGTCTGCCATCAGCGGCGTCATTCTGGACGTCAACCCGGCGTTCGAGCGAACCTACGGCTACACCCGCGACCAGATGCTGGGCCGCACGGACCACTTCTTCTGGGTGAGCCGGCTGCGACGGAACGAGCATGCGCGGCGGCTGCTGTCCGAACGCCGCCTGCAGGAGCAGGAAATCGAGGCCCTGCACGCCAGCGGCCACACCTGCCGGGTGGCGCTTTCGAGCGAACTGAGCGAAGACGAGGGGGAGCGACTGGTGATCAGCACCCTGGCCGATGTGACCGACAAGAGACGGCGCGAACACCAGCTGCTCGAGATGGCGCGCGGCATGACCGCCACGTCGGCGCAGGATTTCTTCGTGCTCCTCACCGATCACATGGCCAAGGCCCTGGAGGCCGATGCCACCTGCGTATCGGAATTGCTCACGAACGGAAAGCTGGGTTCCCTGGCGGCCTGGCGCGACGGAAAGCTGATGGAGAACTACGTCTATCCGGTGCAGGGGACACCTTGCGGCGACGCCTTCTCCCAAACCGGCCTTTGCGTGGTGAAAGACGGGCTTGACCGTCTTTACGCCCACCGTGAACTGCTGGTCCGCGAGGGCTTCAAGGCCTATGTCGGTCAGCCGCTTCTGGACGAAATCGGCCGGCCTCTCGGCATGATCTACGCGATGTGGCGCCAGCCGCTGAACCTGCAGCCGGACGCGCGGGCGATGATGGCGATCTTCGCCAGCCGGGCCACATCCGAACTGCTGCGTTTGCAGCGTGAGCGCGAGATCCAGGCCTTGAACGCATCGCTGGAACAGCGGGTTCAGGAACGGACCGCCGATCTGATCCAGCTCAATGCCGAGCTGGACGCGTTTGCCTATTCGGTCTCGCACGACCTCAAGTCGCCCTTGCGCTCCATTGACGGGTTCACCCGTCTTCTCAGCGAGCAGCTCCAGGACCGGCTGCGCCCGGACGAGGCGGCCATGATGACCCGGGTTCAGGCCGCCACCTCGCGCATGTCGAGCCTGATCAGCGACCTGCTGGCACTGGCGCGGGTCAGTCAGGGGCCACTCGAGAGGGAGCCGGTCGACCTGTCCGACCTGGTCAATGGCATCCTGGATGCCGAGATGCAGCGCCAGCCCGGACGCCGGCTGGAACGACGTGTGGTCTCAGGGCTGGTGGCCAGCTGCGACCCGCGGCTGACCCGGATCGCGCTGGAGAACCTGCTGGTCAATGCCCTGAAGTACAGCCGGGACCGGGAACTGACCGTCATCGAGTTTGGCCCTTGTGGACCCGACGAGCTCTGCCTGAAGGACAACGGTGTGGGCTTCGACATGGCCTATGCCGACAAACTGTTCAAACCCTTCCAGCGCCTGCACATGCCCAGCCAGTTCGAAGGCACGGGCATCGGACTGGCCACCGTGCGGCGCATTGTCGAACGCCATGGCGGCAGCATCAGCGGCCGGGGGCGGCCGGGCGAAGGCGCGGAGTTCCGGTTCGGCTTCGGACCGG
>CALMYH010000129.1 GCA_937873395.1 uncultured Burkholderiales bacterium | reverse complement strand
ATGGCCGGATCCATCCGGGACAACATCTGTTTCGGCCAGGCCGACGTGTCCGAGTCGGCCCTGGCCGAGGCGGTGCGCCTGGCCCATGTGGCCGAGTTCGCCGACCAGATGCCCCAGGGCCTGGATTCGCCGGTGGGCGACAACGGCGCCCTGCTGTCCGGCGGGCAGCGCCAGCGCATCGCCATTGCGCGCGCCTTCCTGAAGAACGCGCCCATCATCGTGCTCGACGAGGCCACCTCCGCGCTCGACCCCGACTCCGAGGTCTACATCAAGGACGCGCTGGAGCGCCTGTCAGAGAACCGCACCACGCTCATCATCACCCACCGCCTGGGGGCCATCCGCAAGGTCGACCGCATCATCGTGCTCAGCCGCGGGCGGCTGGTGGAGCAGGGCACCCACGAGGAGCTGATGGCCCAGGGTGGCGTCTATGCCGGTCTGGCCGCCGAGGACCGCATGGAGGGCGGCAGCCCGCGCGCCGACTGAGGCCTCAGGCGAACGTGTCGGCCTGCGCCAGGGGCAGGCCCTGCGCGTCCTTGCCCGAGAGCAGCGGCTCCGAGCCGGTGTGCGGCCATTCAATGCCGATGTCCGGGTCGTTCCAGGCAATGCAGCGCTCGTGGCTGGGCGCGTAGTAGTCCGTGGTCTTGTAGAGGAAGTCGGCCGTGTCCGTCAGCGTCAGGAAGCCGTGCGCAAAGCCCGGCGGAATCCAGAGCTGGCGGTGGTTCTCCTCGCTCAGCTCCACACCCACCCAGCGGCCGAAGGTGGGCGAGCCGCGGCGGATGTCCACCGCCACGTCGAACACCGCCCCGCGCACCACGCGCACCAGCTTGCCCTGGGCATGCGGGGCCAGCTGGTAGTGCAGCCCGCGCAGCACGCCCCGGGCGCTGCGGCTGTGGTTGTCCTGCACGAAGTCCAGCGCCTGCCCGGTGGCCTGGTTGAAGGCCTTCTGGTTGAAGCTTTCCATGAAAAAGCCGCGCGCATCCCCGAACACCTTCGGTTCGATGAGCAGCACGTCGGGAATGGCGGTGGGGGTGACTTGCATGGTGTGTGGCGTTCAGGGCAAGGACGGGTGCATTGTGCCCAAACTCAGCTGTCGACCCCGAACAGGTCGCGCGTGTAGACCTTGTCCTGCACGTCGCGGATGTCGTCGGTCAGGCGGTTGGCCACGATGACGTCGGCCTCGCGCTTGAAGGCCTGCAGGTCGCGCAGCACGCGCGAGCGGAAGAACTCGTCGGCCTGCAGCACCGGTTCGTAGACGATGACTTCCACGCCCTTGGCCTTGATGCGCTTCATCACCCCCTGGACGGACGACGCGCGGAAATTGTCCGAGCCGGCCTTCATCACCAGCCGGTAGATGCCCACCACCCGGGGGTTGCGCCGCAAGATGTCTTCGGCCACAAAATCCTTGCGCGTGCGGTTGGCGTCCACCACCGCCTGCATCAGGTTCTGCGGCACGTCGTCGTAGTTGGCCAGCAGCTGCTTGGTGTCCTTGGGCAGGCAGTAGCCGCCATAGCCGAAGGAGGGGTTGTTGTAATGCCGGCCGATGCGCGGGTCCAGGCACACCCCGTCGATGATCTGGCGCGTGTCCAGGCCGTGGGTGGCGGCGTAGGTGTCCAGCTCGTTGAAGTAGGCCACCCGCATGGCCAGGTAGGTGTTGGCAAACAGCTTGATCGCCTCGGCCTCGGTGTTGCCGGTCAGCAGCACCGGCACGTCCGGGCGCAGCGCCCCCTGCCGCAGCAGGTCGGCAAAGGCCTGGCCGCGCGCGGACTGTTCACCCACCACGATGCGCGAGGGGTGCAGGTTGTCGTGCAGTGCCTTGCCTTCGCGAAGGAACTCGGGCGAGAACATGAGCTGCTGTGTCCCCAGCTCGCGCTTGAGCCGCTCGGTGAAGCCCACCGGAATGGTGGACTTGATGACCATCACCGCCTGCGGGTTGATCGCCATCACGTCGCGCACCACCGCCTCCACTGACGCGGTATTGAAGTAATTGGTCTTGGGGTCGTAGTCGGTCGGGGTGGCAATGATCACCCAGTCGGCACCGGCATAGGCCTGCCGGGGGTCCAGCGTGGCCTGCAGGCGCAGCGGCTGGCCGGCCAGGTAGGCCTCGATGTCCGGGTCTTCAATGGGCGAGTGGCGCCGGTTGATCAGGTCCACCTTGGCGGCATCGATGTCCAGCGCCACCACCTCATGGTGCTGCGCCAGCAGCACGGCATTCGAAAGGCCGACATAGCCGGTCCCGGCAATCGCAATCTTCATGGTCGGTTCGGCCGCAGCAAGTCGGCCATTTGGGTTGGAGTCGGGTGCCCGCTCAGGCCACCCGGGGCAGGCTGAGTCCGGATTCTCCCTGATCGCCGGTGGCCACCCCCACGGGCGCCAGGGGCGATGCCAGCGGCACCGGCTGGGACACCCCAATGTCGGGCACCGGCACCGCGGATGGCCAGTCCAGGCCGCTGGCCCAGCCGGTCCCTGGCAGGCGACGGTAGAAACTGCCGTTGATCTGGTTGCTGTGCTTGAGGTAACGCACGAACTGGCGCAGCAGGCGCGGATCGGGACGGTTCTCGCCGGCGCGTTCCCAGAAGGCGTCCAGTCCGCCCCGGAACGTCAGGCCCTGGATGTCGTAGATGGCTTCGCCCATGGCCTTGAGCGGCACGCCGTGGCGCAGCGCCTGCAACCCTACCGTGCTGTTGACCACCACCGCGCCGCGGGCGTGGTCCAGCAGCGTGGGCAGGTGCTGGTCGTGCAGGTAGAAGCAGCGCCCCTGCAGGCCCAGCTCTCGGCTCAGCCGCGCAATCAGGCCCGCATAGCTGAGGTAGCCGCGGTCCATGGGGTGGTGCTTGATGACGAGGGCCGTGTCCGCGGGTGCGCTGCGGGCAAACGAACGCATCACCGCCTCGATGAAGCTCTCCACCCGCTTGAAGGGTGAATGCACCTGGATCTGCATGTCGTTGTGAACCTGCAGCGGCACCAGAAAATAGCGCCCGCTCCAGCGCCCGGTCAGCTCGGGCAGGGCGCGGCGCTCGGTCCAGCGGTAGCGCTGCTTGCGCCACGCCGAGCGCAACCAGGGCAGGGCCTCGAGCACGGTGAGCTTGCGGTGGTGCACATGCGCAGGCCGCAACAGGCTGGCCAGCCCGCCGATGGTGAAATACCAGAAACCCCACCACACCATCAGCCAGTAGGTGTTGCCCAGCTCGCGCACCGGCACATCGGGCAGGTCGGGCATTTGCAGGTAGTGGGCCGGATGGCGCGGCACCTGGGAGTGCCCGTTGACGCCATGGCGCTCCAGCGTGATGTGGTGGGGGCGCAGGTAGCCTTCTTCGAACACGCCCACCTCGACGCCGCGGCTCTGGGCCACCGCGTGGGCCATGGCATGCACCGGTCGGCAGTCGCCGTAGAGAAGCACCACGTCGATCTGCCAACGGTCGATCAGCCGTTCGAGGAACAGCGGCCAGTCTTGCAAGGGCCCCTTGAAATTGACCGCTCCACGCGGGTAGAAGAAGGTGTCCCCGGCGTGGAAATTGACCTTGAAAACCGCGCAGTCGAGTGCGCGCAGGTCGCGCGCCAGGCGCGCAAAAAAAGGCCCCACGGGTCCTTGCAGCAGCAACACCCGCTTGCCTCTGAACGTGTCCACCCCTTCGGTCAGCATGGGCGAATTATCGATGGTGCGTTGCACCATTCGTGCGGTTTTACAAACGTGAACAGGAGTTCGGCAAATATGACCCAAACATGAGCTTGTTTGTCGGGTCCTCGCCACAGGGTACCCTGGTGTTCAGCCCCGCCAGGCTTGCCCGACCACTTTCAGCTTGCGCAGCTGGCGGCGCCACCAGCCCTTTTCCAGCGCCTGCAGTCCCCCCTCGGCCTGCAAGCGCTCGCGCTGCTCCAGCAGCCGGTGCAGCACCGTCTCGCAGCGGGTGTGGCCGCGCAGCTCCCAGTCCCACCACAGGGGGTAGCGCAGCAGGGCGCCGGCCACCAGTTCGTCCAGGGTCAGGCGGCGCTGGCGCCGCGCCTGCAGGGCCGGGTGGGGCTGGCGGTCTTCGGTCAGCCCCCAGCCGGCGTAGAACGGATGCCCGTAGGTGACCACCCGCTTGCCGCGCAGCAGCGCTTCAAAGCCCGCCAGCGAGGTGAGGGTGTGCAGCTCGTCGCAGGCGGCCAGGCAGCCGAGCATGGCGTGAGCCGTTTCCACATGGTCGGCCACCGCCAGCGCCTGCTGCAGGCCCACGCGACCGCGGCGGTTGCGCGCCAGCACATCCGGGTGCGGCTTGTAGACCAGAAAGGCGTCCGGGCAGGCGGCGCGTGCCGCCCGCAGCAAGGCCAGGTTGGTCTGCACCGCGCCCCCGCCGTAACGCACCGAGGCATCGTCCTCCACCTGGCCGGGCACCAGCACCACGCGCCGCCCGCCGCTGGCCCAGGGCGGCGGCCGGTCGCTCTCCAGGTTGTACTTGCTCAGGCCGTGCGTCACGATGAAGTGGCGCACCGCCCGGGCGCGCGCCAGCTCTTCTTCTGAAAACTCGGCGTGCGCCAGCAGGTGCTCCAGGTCGGACGGCTGGGCGGGGTCAAAGTACAGCCCCCGGCCGTCCATGACCAGCGACCAGGGCCGGATCAGGTCCGAACCCAGGCCCACCGAGCGGATGAAGCCGTCCTCCAGCCGCCACAGCGCGGCGCCGCTGCGCGCGGCCAATGCCTCCAGACCGGGCGGTGCGTCGCGGCCCCAGCACACCAGCGCGTCGCCCGGCCCCGGCGCCAGCGCGGCCGCTGCGCCGCTGTCGGCCACCGGGTGCAGGCGCTGCGCGCGCGAGGCCAGCAACGGCCCCAGGTTGTGGCGGCGCCAGCGCGCAAAACCCACCGGGATCAGGCGACGCACGGCCGGTGGGGCGGCGCCCTGGCCGGGGTCGGCCCCCTCGTGCGGCGCCAGCCCGGCCATGCGGCGCTGGTGGCACAGCCAGTCGATCACGTCCAGAATGCTGCCCGCCTGGCGGGTGTGCGGGTTGAGGTAGCGCGCATAGTGCAGGTAGGCGGCGGCAAACAGCTCCAGCACGGTGCGCGGCCGCCCGCGGCGCAGGCAGGTCTGCCGGTCGTCGGTGGCGCCCCAGCCGGCGTACCACGGCAGGCCGAAGCAGCTCACCGGCTTGCCGGCCAGCAGCGCCTCGAAGCCCAGGGTCGAGCTGACCACATAGACCCGGTCCATCTGATCCACCAGGTCCATCGGGTTCACCGGCTCGCGCAGCACGACCGTGGCCTGGCCGCTGGCCGACACGCTGTCCTGCACCGCGGTCAGGTAGCCGCGCTTGCGGCCCCGGCTGGTCTCGGGGTGGGTCTTGACGTACACCGTGGCCTGCGGGTTCTCGGCGCGGGCGGCCGCCAGCATGGCGTCGAAGGTGGCGGCATCGGCCCCGCCCAGGTGCACGCTCAGGTCGCCCCAGGTCTGGTCCACCACCAGCACGCGCTGGCGGTCGCCAGGGCGCAGCGTGCCCGCCGCCAGCGGCGGGGCGTGGTTGTACTTGCTCAGCCGGTGCTGCCGCATCAGGCCCAGCGCCTGCTCGGCCAGGGCCTGCCGGCCGGCCAGCACGTCGGTATCCGACGCCAGCAGGGCCTCCAGCGCGCTGGGCCGGGTACTGTCGTAGTAGATGCCCACTTCGTCGGCCACCAGCGACAGGGCCGGGCCGCTGTCACCGGTGCCGAAGGAGCGCAGAAAACCGTCTTCCAGCCGCAGCAGCGGCAGGCCGCGCCGCCGCGCCAGGGCCTCGGCCTTGCGCGCGCTGGGCTTGCGGCCCCAGGCCAGCACACCCCGGGCCGGCCCCGCGCCCGCGCGCTGCACCGGGGCGCCCAGCAGCGCGGCCGCAAACGGCAGCCGGTGCAGCGGGGCGCTGGTGGCCAGCCAGGGCAGGGCGGCGGCAGGCGCGTCCGCCGACGCGGGCGGTGTCGTCATGCGCCTGGCACCGTGGCAGGCCCGGCCAGGCAGTGGGCCAGGTTGGGGGCGGGCACCGCAATGGCCGGCGGGACGGCAAATGCGCGGGCTTCGTGCCAGGGCGGCATCACGGGCTTGTGGCCCTGGCGCAGGCAGTCAATGTGCCAGTGGGTCCAGGCCTCCCAGTAGGCCAGCCGGTTGGGCGAAATGCCGCTGGCCGTGTAGCCGGTGTCCTGAGCGGTCATCAGCGAGTTCGGACGGTGCGACCCCAGGGCCAGCGGCTGTTTCATGCGCAGCACCGCCTGGCGGCCGAACACCAGCCGCAGCCGGGTGTGGAATTCGCTGTCGGCCCCGGTGCGCACGCAGTCCCAGGCGCCGGTGCGCTGCAGCACCAGCTCGCGCCGGAACAGGGGCGAGGCCGGGTTCAGCCGCGCCAGCGGGTGCACCGGGCGGGCGTAGAAGCTGCCGTTGTCTTCCATGCGCACCCATTTCGAGGTGGTGGCCACCAGGCGGGGGTTCTTCAGCAAGGGCTGCACCTGCTGCTCGATGCGCAGCGGGTGCGACCAGTCGTCCGCGTCGTGACAGGTCACAAACTCGCCCTGCGCCAGCGCCAGGGCGGCCGTCTTGGCGGCATAGGTGCCCACGTTGCAAGGCATGCGCAGCAGCCTGACCCGCGCGTCGCGCGCGGCCACGGCCTGCACCACCGCCACCGTGTCGTCATGGCTGGCGTCGTCGGCCACCAGCACCTCCAGGTTCTGCCAGCTCTGGTTGAGCAAGCCCTCAAGCGCGGCCCCGATGCGGTCGGCCGCGTTGTAGGCGGTCATCAGCACCGACACCAGCGGGCCGCCCGCCACGGGCGTCGGGGCCTGCCGGGCACACAGGTTGCCCGGCGCCGGGGGCAGTGCCGCGTCGCGCAGCGCCAGCGGCGGCAGGCCGAAGTGGCCCAGCCAGGCGTTCAGGCGGGCCAGTTGCTCGTCCGGGCTGCCGCCCAGCGCATTGGTGGCCAACAGCCACAGCTCGGGCTGGCGGGCACTGTGGCCATGCTCCAGCGCCTTGTGCAGGCTGGCTGCGGCTGCCGCCGCCTGCCCGGTGCGCAACTGCAGCGCCAGGTACAGCACGCTGG
>CALMYH010000128.1 GCA_937873395.1 uncultured Burkholderiales bacterium | reverse complement strand
TCACCGTGCCATCCAGGCGCTGCAGCGCCCGCTCCAGGGCCGACAGGCCGACGGCACACCAGGGGCAGGCGATGTCCGACACAAAGTCGATGCGAAGGGGCACGGGTGTGTTCATGGCGCCATGGTAGTCCCGCCACGTCCACCTTGCCGGGCCCAAGGCCATCGGCCGGCTTGAGGGACAATGACGGATTGCCCGGAACCGCACCATGACCGACCGCTACGCCGTCATCGGCAACCCCATCGCCCACAGCAAATCGCCCCTGATCCACAGCCTGTTCGCCCAGGCCACCGGGCAGGAGATCGAGTACACCGCCATCGAAGGCCCACTGGACGGCTTTGCCGACGCGGTGCGCGGGTTCATCGCCGCGGGTGGCCGCGGCATGAACGTGACCCTGCCGTTCAAGCTGCAGGCTTTTGACATCGCCACCGACCCGATGGAATCGGCCCGGCTGGCCGGCGCGGTCAATGCGCTCAAATTCGACGGTGACCGCATCTGGGCGCAGAACTTCGACGGCCTGGGCCTGGTGAATGACATCCAGCGCAACCTGGGTGTGTCGCTGGCCGGCAAGCGGGTGCTCATCTGCGGCGCCGGTGGTGCGACGCGCGGCGCCATTCTGCCCATTGCGCAGCAGCGGCCCGCCTTGCTGGCCGTCGCCAACCGCAGCGCCGACAAGGCACACGAACTCAAGGCCGACTTCGCAGCCCACGCGCGCCTGCAGACCGGCGGCTATGCCGACCTGGCGGGAGAGACCTTCGACGTGGTGCTCAACGCCACCTCCACCGGCCTGTCCCAGGCCGAGCTGCCCTTGCCCGATGGCGTGTTCGCACCCGGCGCGCTGGCCTACGAGCTGGTGTACGGCAAGGGCCTGACCCCCTTCCTGAAGCAGGCCCGCGCCGCCGGCGTGACCCAGCTGGTGGACGGCGTGGGCATGCTGGTGGAACAGGCCGCCGAGGCCTTCGAATGGTGGCGCGGCGTGCGCCCGGACACCCAGCCGGTCATCGAGCGCCTGACCGTTCCCCTGATCTGAAAAACCATGCCCCCACGCTCCGCCGCTACGCGGGTCGCTGCCCCCCGAGGGGGCTGACCCGGCTTGGGGCGGCCCTGCGCCGCGTCAATTCTGTTTGCACATGAAACCTGTCTCCCGTTGGGCGCAGGCGCTGCCCCTGCTGGCCGTGCTCGGCTCGGTCATTGCCCTGGGCTTGGGCACCTCGCTGGCCAAGCAGCTGTTCCCGCAGGTCGGCGCGCTGGGCACCACCGCGCTGCGGGTCGGCTTCTCCGCCTTGTTGCTGCTGCTGATCTGGCGCCCCTGGCGCTGGTCGCTGCGGCCCGGCGACGGCGGGGCGGTCCTGCGCTATGGCGTGGCGCTGGGCTTCATGAACCTGCTGTTCTACCAGTCGCTGCAGACCATTCCGTTCGGTATTGCCGTGGCCATCGAGTTCTCCGGACCGCTGGCGGTGGCCATGTTCGGCTCCCGGCGCTGGCTGGACCTGCTGTGGCTGGCGCTGGCCATCGGCGGACTGGCGCTGCTGCTGCCCTGGGGCCACGACGTGTCCACGCTGGACCCGGTGGGTGTGGCCTACGCCCTGGCCGCCGCCGCCTGCTGGGCCTCGTACATCGTGTTCGGCAAACGCCTGTCTCACCTGCACGCCGGGCATTCGGTGGCGCTGGGCCTGGGCGTGGCGGCGCTCAGTGTGCTGCCCTTCGGCATCCTCCATGCGGGCAGCGCCCTGCTGGATCCGGCCGTTCTGCTCTGGGGCCTGATGATTGCCGCCATCTCCAGCGCCCTTCCCATCTCGCTCGAAATGGTGGCCCTCAAGCGCCTGTCTGCCGGCGCCTTCGGCATCATGACCAGCCTGGAGCCGGCCGTGGCGGCTTTTCTGGGCTGGATCGTGCTGCACGAACAGCTGACGACCGGCCAGTGGCTGGCCATTGTCTGCGTGATGGCCGCAGCAGCGGGCAGTTCGCTCACGCAGGCCCCGGCCATGCACCGGGGACCGGCGGACGAGATCGTGCAATAGCCGCCCGACGGGTCAGCTCTCCGGCTCGGGACCCGTCTCGTCAAGGCGCTGACGCAGCACCCGCAGCACCTTCTGCATCGTCTCGATCTCCTGGACCGCCAGGCCTTCGGCCAACCGGTCCAGCCAGGGCGAGGCCAGTGCCATGGCCCGGTCGAAGGCCTGCCGCCCGGCATCGGTCAACAGCACCAGGGGAGCCCGCCTGTGGTGCGGGTTCGCAGCGAGCTCGACGAAGCCCTCCCTGGCCAGGTCGTTGACGATGCGCTGGACGTTCTGCCGGTTGGCGCCCATGTCTCGCGCCAGCCAGGCCACCGGCTGTGGCCGTTCGGCCGCCACGATGGTGCCCAGCACCTGCCAGCGAGAACTGGTCAGGCCCAGGGGTTGGACCAGGCGGTCACCGCTGGCCAGCATGCTGCTGCTCACCTTGAACAGGTCCAGCGCCGTCGCGCTGAGTGCAGCGCCGGCATCTGTCATGGGAGGAGCTTTCATGGCGGATGCTGTAGAGGCCAAAAAGAAGTTGTGACCTATATTGACACCATGATGTCAATACGAAATCATATTGAACTTATGATCATCCATGGTACCTGATGCCATTCGGACAGACCCCAGGCGAAGGAGCGCTGATGAACAAGACCGCCATTCACGCCGCAGCCGGCACGCTGGCCATGCTGCTGGTGTCCGTTTTCTGGACAGCCACGCTGGTGTCCGAACTCTTTCTTGACGCCCAGGCCGTGACCGCGGTCAAGCAGGCGATCGCGAAGTACGGCATTGCCTGCCTGGTGCTCGCCATGGCCGCGACCGGCGGCTCCGGCTTCGTGCTCGGTCGGGGCCGCCACGGTCGCCTGCTGGAGGAAAAGCAACGCCGGATGCGCCTGATCGCCGCCAACGGCCTGCTGGTGATGATCCCGTGCGCCATTTACCTGGCCATGAAGGCCGGGGCAGGCGAGTTCGACATGGCCTTCTACACGGTGCAGGCCATCGAACTGCTGGTGGGCCTGCTGCAGCTGACCCTGCTCGCTCGCAACTTCAGGGCAGGCCTGCGGCTTTCGGGGCGGCTGCGGCCCTCCGCCACGCGCTGACCCCGGACAGAGCTCAGGCACCCGTACCTGGACTGCCGACGCCGCGCCGCCGACACGACAGCCAACTTCGCCGACGGGCCCCACAATCGCCCCGGTGAAAACCCGCCATTTCATCCAGCTCATCGGCCTGTCGGCGCTCTGGGGTGCTTCCTTCATGTTCCTGCGCATCGCCAGCCCAGTGCTGGGGCCCTGGGTGCTGGCCGGCGGCCGCGTGGCACTCGCTGCGCTGACGCTCGCGCTCCTCATGCGCGTGCTCCGGCACCACTGGCCCTGGTCGCACTGGAAGGAACTGCTGCTGCTCGCCGCCCTCTCGGTCAGCCTGCCCTTTCTGCTCTACGCCTGGGCCGCGCTGCGCCTGCCGGCCGGCTACAGCGCCCTGCTCAACACCACGGTGGTGCTGTTCGGCACCCTGTCGGCCGCCTGGCTGGGCCAGGACACGCTGACCTGGCGCAAGCTGGCCGGCTGTGCGGCCGGCGCGGCCGGTGTCGCGTCGATCGTGCGCCTGGGGCCGGTGCAGCCGGACTGGCCCACTCTGATGGCGGCCCTGGCCTGCATCGGCGCGGCCTTCTGCTACGGCATCAGCACACCGCTGATGAAGCGGGCCACGCAGCGCATCCAGCCCCTGGCCATCTCGGCCACCATCCATGTGCTGGCGCTGTTGCTGGTGCTGCCTGGCGCGCTCTGGGCCCTGCCCGAGGCCCGGTTCACGGCCCCCGCCCTCACCGCCCTGCTGGTGCTGGGGGTGATCACCTCGGGGCTGGCGTACTGGGCCCACCTGCGCATCATCCGCCATGTCTCGCCGGTCGCGGCCACCAGCCCGGCCTTTCTGATCCCGGTGTTCGGCGTGACCTGGGGCCACCTCTTCCTGGGCGAGGCGCTCTCGCCCGGCATCTTTGCGGGCGGTGCGCTGGTGCTGCTGGCGACCGCATTGGTGACCGGCTTCAACCCGTTGCGGCGCCAGGCGCCACCGGTCGAACCGGCGCCCTGAGCCGGCCCGAGGGAGCTGCACCCGCAACCGTGGCAACATATCGGTATCCACCCACGCCATCGAAACACCGCCATGACCCGCCAGATCCTCGTGCTCAACGGCCCGAATCTCAACCTGCTCGGCACGCGCGAGCCGGCCCAGTATGGCCACACCTCGCTGGCCGACGTCGAGGCCATGTGCAAGGCGCACGGCCAGGCGCTGGGCCACGAGGTCGAGTGTTTCCAGAGCAACTGGGAAGGCGCCCTGATCGACAAGATCCACGAGGCCGGACGCCTGTTCCGCGAGGGTCGCCTGCTGGGTGTGGTGTTCAACCCGGGCGCGCTGACCCACACCTCGATCGCCCTGCACGACGCCATCAAAGGTGTGGAGCCGCTGCCGGTGGTCGAATGCCACATCTCCAATGTGCACGCCCGCGAGGCCTTTCGCCACCAGTCCTGGGTCTCGCCGGTGGCGGCCGGCATCGTGGTCGGCTTCGGTGTCGACGGCTACCTGATCGCCATCGACGCGCTGGTGCGCAAGTTTGCCCCCGCCGCCTGATCACCCGTCCCGCTGTGCCTGCTGCAGGCTGCGCTGCAGCATCTCGATGAAGGCCCGCGTCTTGGCCGGCAGCAGGCGGCGCCCTGGCGTCACCGCCCAGGCCATCGTGGGCGGGAACGCCCAGCCCGGCAACACACGGCGCAGCCGGCCCGCCTTGACTTCGCTGCAGGCAATCAGGTCGGGCACCCCGGCCAGGCCCATGCCGGCGCCCGCCAGACGCACCAGGATTTCGGGCGAGTTGGCCACGATGCGGGCCGGTGGCCGGCCTTGCCAGGCGCGCTGACCGTCGCTCAGGACCCAGGGCTGGCCGGCCCCGGGGCCGCTGCCCAGCCGGACCGCCGTATGACGCAGCAGATCCTCCGGCGCGGCGGGCTCGCCGTGGTTGGCCAGGTAGTCGGGCGAGGCGTACAGGCCGTGCGAAAACACGGTCAGGCGCGTGGCGACCAGCAGCGCGTCATCGGGCAGGTCGCCCATGCGCAGCGCCAGGTCAAAGCCCTCGCCCAGCAGGTCGACGCGGCGCGGCGACAGGTCCAGCTCCAGGGTGACCGCCGGGTGCAGCGCCGTGAACGCCGCCAAACTGTCGGCAAGCAGCAGGTTGGCAATGTCACTCGGCAAGGACACGCGCAGCCGGCCGCTGGGCTCGGCCTGACGCTGTTCGCGCAGGGCCTGCACGGCCTCCAGGTCGGCGGCCAGCTCACGCGCCAGTTCCAGCACCTGCTGGCCCAGTTCGGTCAGGCGTTGGCGCCGGGTGGTGCGCACCAGCAAGGGCTCACCCATCTGGCGTTCGAGCTGGCCGATGCGCCGCGACAGGGTGGACTTCGGCAAACCCGACTGCTCGGCCGCCCGCGTGAAGCTGCCCAGCTCGGCCACCCGCACAAAAAGCAGCAAGTCGTTGGCATCCGGGACAGAGGTGACTTTCAATTGTTCCATGATTGGAAAAATCATATCCAAATCTGCCCCTTAATCCCAATAATGTTCCGATATAAAGTCTGCCCATCCCAACCTCACAGCCCATTCAGGATCCGACCATGAACATCCTCCAGATCAATGCCAGCCCCCGCCGCGGCGATGCCAACTCCACCAAACTGGCCAAGCAGGTCAGCGAGCGCCTGCAGGCCGCCCACGCAGGTTCCCGCCTGACCGTGCGCGACCTGGGTGAGCGGCCGGTCACCGTGCTCGACGAAACCGCCCTGGGCGCCCTCTTCACCCCGGCCGAGCAACGCCGTGCCGACCAGGCCGCCATCGTGGCCGAGTACGACGCCCTGATTGCCGAGGTGCAGTCCCACGACGCCATCGTGCTGGGCGTGCCGATGTACAACTTCGGCGTGCCGGTGCAGCTCAAGGCCTGGATCGACGCCATCGCCCGCGCCGGTGTCACCTTCCGGTACACCGAGAACGGACCGGAAGGCCTTCTCAAGGGCAAGACGGTCTATGTGGCCCTTGCACGCGGCGGCCTGTACCGCGACACGCCCAACGACAGCCAGGTGCC
>CALMYH010000127.1 GCA_937873395.1 uncultured Burkholderiales bacterium | reverse complement strand
GGCAGTGCCAAGGCGCCGAACCTGCTGCGCACCCACACCAGCCCGATGCAGATCCGCCACGCGGTGCAGCACGTCAAGCGGCACCGCGCGAGCATCGATAGCGGGGCCGGCATGCCGGAGATCCGCGTCATCGCGCCGGGCCGCACCTATCGGGTCGACAGCGACGCCACCCACTCGCCCATGTTCCACCAGTGCGAAGGCCTGTGGATCGGCGAGAACGTGAGCTTCAAGGACCTCAAGGTCGTCTTCACCGATTTCTGCCGTACCTTCTTCGAGAGCGACGATCTGGTGCTGCGCTTCCGTCCCAGCTTCTTTCCGTTCACCGAACCCAGCGCCGAGATCGACATCCAGTTCCAGAGCGGGCCGCTGGCCGGTCGCTGGCTGGAGGTGGCCGGCTCCGGCCAGGTGCACCCGAATGTGGTGCGCAACATGGGGCTGGATCCCGAGCGCTATATCGGCTTCGCGTTTGGCATGGGGCCGGACCGCCTGACCATGCTGCGCTATGGCGTGAACGATTTGCGCCTGTTCTTTGACGGTGACATCCGTTTCCTGCGTCAGTTCGCCTGATTCCACACGCCGCTTGCCTACGTACAGAGACGTTCCATGCAATTTCCCGAATCCTGGCTGCGCGCCTTCTGCAACCCGCCCCTGACCAGCCAGCAGCTGGCCGATACCCTGACCATGGCCGGTCTGGAGGTGGAGGAGCTGCGTCCTTTTGCACCGCCTTTCTCCGGTGTGGTGGTGGGCCAGATCCTGAGCGCCGAGCAACACCCCAACGCCGACCGCCTGCGCGTGTGCCAGGTGGACGTGGGGCAAGGCGTTCCGCTGAACATCGTCTGTGGCGCGCCCAACGCGCGCGCGGGCATCAAGGTGCCGTGTGCCACTGTCGGGGCCCTGCTGCCGCCGGGTGAAGATGGCCAGCCGTTTGCCATCAAGCTGGGCAAGCTGCGAGGCGTCGAGAGCCAGGGCATGCTGTGCTCGGCCAAGGAGCTGAAGATCTCAGAAGAGAGCAACGGCCTGCTGGAGCTGGCCGAAGACTCCGTGGTGGGCCGCAACATCCGTGAACAGCTGGGCCTGGACGACATGCTGTTCACGCTCAAGCTCACGCCCAACCTCGCGCATTGCCTGAGCGTGTTTGGCATCGCGCGCGAGGTGTCGGCTCTGACCGGCACCCCGCTGGTGCAGCCCGAATTTCCGCCAGTCGCCGTGCTGCTGACCGACCGCTTGCCCGTGAGCGTGCAGGCGAGTGACCTGTGTGGTCGCTTCAGCGGCCGGGTGGTGCGTGGCGTCAATACCCAAGCGCAGACACCTGCCTGGATGGTCGAGCGCCTGGCGCGTTGTGGTCAGCGCAGCATTTCGCCGCTGGTGGACATTTCCAACTACGTGATGTTCGAGCTGGGTCGCCCGTCGCACATCTTCGACCTCGACAAGATCCATGGCGGCCTTCAGGTGCGCTGGGGCCGCGAGGGCGAACAGCTCAAGCTGCTCAACGGCAACACCGTGACCGTCGATGGCAGCGTGGGCGTGATCGCTGATGACCGGCAGGTCGAGTCGCTGGCCGGCATCATGGGTGGCGACGCCACCGCCGTGTCCGACGACACGCAGAACATCTTCATCGAAGCCGCCTTCTGGTGGCCCAAGGCGATTGCCGGCCGTTCGCGCCATTACAACTTCAGCACCGACGCCGGGCACCGCTTCGAGCGCGGGGTCGACCCGTCCACCACCGTCGAACACGTCGAGCGCATCACCCAGCTGGTGCTGGACATCTGTGGCGGCCAGGCCGGTCCGCTGGAGGATCAGACCCTGGCGCTGCCCGAAGCCAAACCGGTCACGCTGCGCGTGGCGCGGGCGGCCAAGGTCATCGGCATGCCGGTCTCGCAAGCCCAGTGTGCGGCTGCCCTGCGCCGCCTGGGACTGGA
This sequence comes from uncultured Burkholderiales bacterium, assembly GCA_937873395.1. Lineage (GTDB taxonomy): Bacteria > Pseudomonadota > Gammaproteobacteria > Burkholderiales > Burkholderiaceae_C > Hydrogenophaga. The sequence goes on along the minus strand of CALMYH010000127.1, from coordinate 2,216 downwards.
GGTCACCGAGGGGGAGGGTACGGTCACGGTGGCGCCGCCGGCCTTCCGCTTCGACCTGCAGATCGAGGAAGACCTGATCGAGGAAGTGGCGCGTGTGATCGGGTATGAACAGTTGCCGACCCATCCGCCGCTGGCTCCGATCACCGCCAGGCTCCGCACGGAAAGCCAGCGTGCGCCGTTCGCCGTGCGCCGTCAGCTGGCCCAGATGGGCTACCAGGAAACCATCAACTTCAGCTTCGTGGAGGAGCGCTGGGAGCATGAGCTGGCCGGCAACCTTGATCCGGTGCGTTTGCTCAACCCGATTGCCAGCCACATGAACGTGATGCGCTCATCGCTGTTGGGCAGCCTGCTGGCCGTGCTCAGGTTCAACCTGGACCGCAAGGCCGACCGGGTTTTCCTGTTCGAAATCGGCCGGGTCTTTGCCAAGGATGCCCGCGTGTCCGACAGCGACACGACGGTGGCGGGCTTTCATCAGCCGATGCGGGTCGCAGGCCTGGCCCACGGCGACAGCGGCGCCCTGCAATGGGGGACGGCGGCTCGTGTAGTGGATTTCTTCGACGTCAAGGGCGATGTCCAGGCCTTGTTGGCACCCATGCAGGCCACGTTCAGGCCGGCCGAGCATCCGGCCATGCACCCGGGCCGGTGCGCGACGGTCTGGCTGGGGGATCGCTGTATCGGACACGTGGGCGAACTGCACCCGAAGTGGCGGCAGGGTTACGACCTGGCCCAGGCACCGGTGATGTTCGAGCTGGAGCTGGACGCCGTCTTGCAGCGCCCGGTGCCGGTGTTTGCGCCGGTGAGCCGCCATCAGGCGGTCGAGCGCGACCTGGCCATCGTGGTCAAGGAGTCGGTTTCGCACGATGCGGTGATGGACGCCATCCGAGGCTGTGGCCTGAACTGGTTGCGCGACGCGGTGCTGTTCGACGTCTATCGGCCCAAGAAGCTGGCCGACACCACCGCCGCGCCTGCCGCATTGGCCGCCGACGAAAAAAGCCTGGCCGTCAGGCTCATGTTCAACCGCGACGACGCTACACTGACCGACGAGGAGATCGAGGCCTGTGTGCAAACGGCACTCAAGGCCCTTGAGCAGCGCGTTGCAGCGCGGCTGCGAGCTTGAACCCGGATGGAGACCCGCGCGATGGAATTCGCTGTTGAAAGCCTGGAAACACCGGCCCTGACCAAGGCGCAGCTGGCGGAGCTGTTGTTCGAGCAGATCGGCCTGAACAAGCGGGAATCCAAGGACATGATCGACGCCTTCTTCGACCTGATCACCGATCAGCTGGTTGAAGGCAAGGACGTCAAGATCTCGGGCTTCGGCAACTTCCAGATCCGGACCAAGGCGGCCCGGCCGGGCCGCAACCCGCGCACGGGAGAGCCGGTGGCGATCGAGGCCCGGCGTGTCGTGACCTTTCATGCCAGCCCCAAGCTCAAGGACCAGGTGCAGGCGGCGACGGAGACCGGCTGAAACTCTTCAGACGGGCATGTAGGAAGAATGCCTACACTGCCCGTCGGCGCCCCTGGAGCACCTCCTGTCGGGTCAACCGGCCTTTGCAACAATTACCCGGATTTTTCCCACGCCAGCGACACACAGATCTGCCGGCTTAGAGTAAATTCAAGGTTTGGTGTGTACCACCTTGATTTTGATGGAAAAAACTCTGCCACCCATTCCAGCAAAACGCTACTTCACGATTGGTGAAGTGGGCGACCTGTGCGGCGTCAAGCCGCATGTGCTGCGCTACTGGGAGCAGGAGTTCACCCAACTCAGGCCCATGAAGCGCCGGGGCAACCGGCGTTACTACCAGCACCATGAGGTGCTCATGATCCGCCGCATCCGCGAACTTTTGTACGATCAGGGCTTCACGATCAGTGGTGCTCGCAACAAGCTTCAGGAGCTGGCCCATGACGACCGCGAGCGCAGGTCCAACGGACACATCCAGCACGACGAAGTCAGTCCGGATGCCGTAGCGGCGGAGCCTAAGAAGGCAGATCCCATCGCTGTGAACGGCATCTTGGTCACCGATGCGGTCAGGCCCAGGGCCCCTTTGCTGGTAGACATGCGCCGCGAATTGCAGGAAATCCGAGACTTGCTCAGCACGCCGGCCTGAACGTTCGGTTTGCACGCTATAATGCAAGGCTTGTCGGCGTGTAGCGCAGCCTGGTAGCGCACTTGCATGGGGTGCAAGGGGTCGCGAGTTCGAATCCCGCCACGCCGACCA
>CALMYH010000126.1 GCA_937873395.1 uncultured Burkholderiales bacterium | reverse complement strand
GGCCGACCCCCCCCCCCCCAGCGGCGGGAACGCCCTCGCCGGGCAGCCCCCGGACAGGGTCCCCGGGCAGCAGTTCGTCCACCGCCACATCGGTCAGTTCGGTGCGTTTGACACCATCGGGCAACAGGTGGGCCCGTTCCGGCCGCAAGGCATGCAGGGCACGGATGGCATCGGTGGCCTGGCGCTTGGCCCGTGACTCCAGCCACTTGCCCAGCAGCACCAGGGCAATCACCACCGCCGAGGCCTCGTAATAGAGGTGGACCATTTCGCCGGGTTCGGCCCGCCACCACAGCCAGGTCGACAGAGACCAGCCGGCCGTGGTGCCAATGGCCACCAGCAGCTCCATGTTGCCGGTCAAGGCCTTGAGTGCGTGCCAGCCCGCCCTGTAGAAACGGGCACCCAGCACGAACTGCACCGGCGTGGCCAGCAGGAACTGCGCCCAGGCCGGCAACATCCAGTGCTTGCCAAACAGGTCACCGGCCATGGGCAAGGCCAATGGCGCTGCCAGCAACAGGGCGGCCACCACCGGCCAGGCATCACGTGGCACACCCAGCCAGCCGGCGGGTGCTTCCTCTTGTGTGGCCATGGGCGAACGCGGCTCGTAACCCGCATCGCGAACCGCGCGCTTGAGCCGCAACAAGGTGTCCTCGGCGGCCTCGCCCGCCAGCGTGACCCGGGCCGACTCGGTGGCCAGATTCACCGACGCCTCGGTCACCCCGGGCTGCTTCCTGAGCACCCGCTCCACACGCGACACACATGACGCGCAGGTCATGCCACCAATACCGAGGTCGATCACCGCATCCATGCCTTGAGCATAAAGCCTCACATCATGGCAAGGTCAAGACCTGCCCAGGTAACAAAGCGCTTGACCTTGACACCATGTCAAGGCTGAAAATTCAAGCTTCGAAACAGGCACATCCCAAGGAGTTCCCATGAGCCAGATCTTCGACGTGCAGGGCATGACCTGCGGCCACTGCGAAAAAGCCGTGATCGGCGCCATTCGCGAAATCGACCCGAAGGCCACGGTGCAGGTCGACCGCAGGCAGAACCGGGTCGAGGTGGAATCGGCCCTCGAACGCGAAGCCATTGCCCGGGCCATCCGCAAAGAGGGCTACAGCGTCGCCGCATGAAGCCCGGTCTGCTGCAGTCCACGGCGCAAGACCGGGACAACACCGTGCGGTGGCCGGTGCCCATCGGCACCGCCGCCAGCCTGAGCGGGATTTCACCCAAGATGCTGCGGCACTACGAGTCGCTGGGCCTGCTCGGCCGCGTCGCGCGCACCGGCAGCAACTACCGCCAGTACAGCCTGACCGATGTGCACACCCTGCGCTTCATCCGGCGCGCCCGCGACCTCGGCTTCGGTCTGGACGCCATCACCGAATTGCTGGGCCTGTGGCAGAACCGCCGGCGCAGCAGCGCCAGCGTCAAGAAGGTGGCCCAGCACCACCTGGACGAACTGGACCGGCGCATCGAGCAGATGCAGTCCATGCGGCGCAGCCTTCAGGCCCTGCTGTGTGCCTGCCCCGGCGACGATCGTCCCGACTGCCCGATCCTGGACGACCTGGCCCACCCTTGACCTGGGTCAAGGCCCGGGCGGGAACCCGGCCAGAGATCGGAACAAAACTTTACACAGGGTCATCTTTCACGCACAGGACAGACACACCCGGCTTGGACACTGGATTCCTCGCTGCGGTGCCTGGCCAAGCCCCGGCTCCACCCTCTGTTCCCCTCTGTGCCCCTTTTCAAGGAGTGACCCCATGATCCAGCATCTTCCCCGCAAAACCCTGTTGTCGCTGAGCCTGGCCGCCACCGTGCTGGGCCTCTCGGCCACCGCCATCGCCCAGGGCAGCGCCACGCCCGAGGCCACCCAGGCCGCAGCGACCACAGCCCAGAGCACCGAAGCCCCCCGCATGGCCCGGATGCACCGCCACGGCCAGCACAGCGAGCACATGCTGGCCCAGCGCACCGAGCGACTGGATCGCCTCAAAGCCGACCTGAAACTCACGCCCGAACAGGAACCGGCCTGGCTGGCCTTTGTGGCCCGCACCGCACCCGATGCGCAGCCCAGGGCCGCAGCCGACAGCACCGACGGGGCCCAGCTGAACACCCTGCAACGACTGGAACGCATGGAGGCCCAGCACGAGGCCCACAGCGCCGCCATGAAGCAGCGCATCGACGCCACGCGCAGCTTCTACGCCACGCTGAGCGACGAGCAGAAGCAGGTCTTCGACCAGCGTGCCATGGGCGGCATGATGCGCACCGGCATGCA